>JAZSRE010000072.1:0-6251 GCA_045538345.1 Clostridia bacterium | reverse complement strand
GTTATAAACAAACCTCACCTCTCGACGTACCTTTGTACGCCTTCGGGTAACCCTTCGGTTCGGTTTGTTGATTCTGCACTATTTTTTCTGTGCCCGCTTGAAAAAATGCACAGACCACAAAAGGCTAATAATGTATAGTTTATATATTTTACAATGTAGAAATACCACTATAAAAGTGGTATTTCTTTTTTCTTAGTAGGCCTTTTGTTATAAACAAACCTCACCTCTCGACGTACCTTTGTACGCCTTCGGGTAACCCTTCGGTTCGGTTTGTTGATTCTGCACTATTTTTTCTGTGCCCGCTTGAAAAAATGCACAGACCACAAAATATCCAGTAATATAAGTAAATATGCAGAAAACCACAAGAGTATTTTTCTTGTGGTTTCCTTTTGTTCAAGTCGCAATGATAAAGCTTGCATTTTGTTATGTAAATAAAAAAGGTGTGTAGCAAGAGCCACACACCGAAAAATGCAAGACTCTCGCTGCGAAACGAATTTAATACTATTACTCAAAAAGTAGTGTACTAAATAGAAGTCTGCATTTTTACCGAAATAAAAATGGCACACCACTTTTTTGTATAAATATTAAATTCGTTTCGCAAGTTTATTGTATCATAATTTATTTAAAATATCAATACTTTATTTAACATTGCTTTCTGCGGGGACAGAGGAGTATCAAAAGTACAAAAAATGATTTTCTTTTTTATTTAAATATTGTTTTTTTTGTTTTTTTGTAGTATAATTATTAAGTATGGTGTTTTTGGAATTCATATAGGTTTAAATGTTTGAAAATATCTTAGGAGTATTTAGTATGAAAAGCAGAATAGGTTTTGACAACGAAAAATATTTACAGATGCAGGCACAGTATATAGGCAAGCGTATTTCTGCATTTGGCGAAAAGCTTTACCTTGAACTTGGGGGAAAGTTGTTTGACGACTTCCACGCCTCAAGAGTTTTGCCTGGGTTTAAGCCTGACAGTAAGGTTAAAATGCTTTTGCATCTTAAGGACAAGCTTGAGATTGTTATTGCAATAGGTGCTATGGATATTGTTAACAACAAAATTCGTGGGGATTATAACATAACTTACGATATGGACGTGCTTCGTCTTATTGATGCATTCCGTACAATAGGTCTTTATGTGGGTAGCGTTGTTGTTACACAGTATACAGGTCAGCCTCAGGTTGACAAGTTTAAAAAGAAGCTTGAAAGCCAGGGCGTAAAGGTGTTTATGCACTATGTTATTGAAGGGTACCCTACTGATATTGAACATATTGTAAGTGATGAGGGCTTTGGTAAAAATGAATATGTTGAAACCGAAAGACCTTTGGTTGTTGTAACTGCTCCCGGTCCCGGAAGCGGTAAGATGGCAACTTGCCTTTCACAGCTATATCACGAAAACAAAAGGGGAATAAAGGCGGGGTATGCTAAGTTTGAAACATTCCCAGTTTGGAACTTGCCTTTAAACCACCCTGTAAACCTTGCTTATGAGGCGGCAACTGCCGACCTTAATGACGTTAATATGATTGACCCGTTCCACCTTTCGGCTTATGGTGAAACTACTGTAAATTACAACCGAGATATTGAGGTTTTCCCTGTTCTTAATGCAATTTTTGAAAAGATTATGGGAGAAAGCCCATATAAATCACCTACTGATATGGGTGTTAATATGGCGGGAAATTGCATTTTTGATGATGATGCAGTTTGTGAGGCTTCAAGAAATGAAATTGTAAGAAGATATTACAATGCCCTACGCAACAGAACAAAGGGAACATCCACAATGGAGGAGGTTATAAAAATAGAACTTATTATGAAGCAGGCGGAAACAGGCATTGAAAAGAGAGCCTGTGTAAAACCTGCACTTGATAAGGCAGAACTTACAGGTGCACCTGCGGCGTCTATTGAACTTCCTGACGGCAGAGTGGTAACGGGTAAAACAAGCAACCTTTTGGGTGCATCTGCTGCTACAATTTTGAATGCCCTTAAGGCATTGGCAGGAATTGATGATGATATTTACCTTATTTCTCCTGAAGTTATAGGCCCTATTCAGGACCTTAAGACTGAAAACCTTGGTAACCACAACCCAAGACTTCACATTGACGAAACTTTGATTGCCCTTGCAATTAGTGCTACTACAAATAAAACTGCACAAAAGGCATTTTCAAAGCTTGAAGAATTACGGGGTACTGAGGCACATTCTTCAGTTATACTTTCGCAGATTGACGAGGCAACCTTTAAAAAGCTTGGAATTAATCTTACATGTGAACCTGTATACCAAACAAAAAAATTATATCACGCGTGAGGTGAAAATATGATTAAGAATATTACAGATTCAGTTATTTACACAGGTGTTGACGACAAAACACTTGATTTGTTTGAAAGTCAGTATATTATTCCAAATGGTATTTCATATAATTCGTATATTATAATGGATGAAAAAATTGCAATTATGGATACTGTTGACAAACGTGGTACTGAGGAATGGATTTTGAATATTGAAAAGGTTCTTAATGGCAAAAGCCCTGATTACCTTGTTGTTTTGCATATGGAACCTGACCATGCAGGCAATATTCAGAATTTGTGTGAAAAATATCCAAATATGCAGGTAGTACTTAACAAAAAGACTTATTCTATGATTCCGCAGTTTTTTGATATGGACATTACAAACCGCAGTGTTGTGGTTGATGAGGGAGATAAGCTTTCACTTGGCAGACACCAGCTTACTTTTGTAATGGCACCTATGATTCATTGGCCTGAGGTTATGGTGGCTTATGACTGTGCAGATAAAATATTGTTTTCTGCAGATGCATTTGGTAAGTTCGGTGCTTTGGATACGGAAGAGGACTGGACTTGTGAGGCAAGAAGATATTACATTAACATAGTGGGTAAATACGGTGTGCAGGTACAGACCTTGCTTAAAAAAGCACAGGGTTTGGACATTGAAATTATTTGCCCGTTACACGGACCGGTACTTAATGAAAATCTTGGATATTACATTGAAAAATATAATGTATGGAGCTCTTACGAGCCTGAAGATGACGGGGTGTTGGTGGCTTATGCTTCAATACACGGCAATACAAGAAAGGCAGTAGAAAAGCTTGTTGACATTTTGAAACAAAAGGGTGCAAAGAAAGTGGCGGTTTGCGACCTTGCCCGTGATGATATGGCAGAGGCTGTTGAAGACGCTTTCAGGTACGACAAGTTGATTGTTGCATGCCCTACTTATGACGGCAACCTGTTCCCTTGTATGGAGGACTTTTTGTACCACCTTAAAATTAAAACATACCGAAACCGCAAGGTGGGTATTGTTGAAAATGGCTCTTGGGGGCCTATGGCAGGTAAGCTTATGAAGGCTTATTTTGAACAGATGAAGGATATAACCCTTTGTGAAAATATGGTTACAATTAAGTCATCTATGAAGAAAAATACTGTGGAAGAATTAGAAAAACTTGCAGACGAAATTCTTTAAGGGATGTAAAAATAGTCCAGAACGTTCAAAGGCGAGTATAAATATATGTTAAATAAACAAATGTGTTCAAAGCCTTAAATTTTATATGTTATATATGGATTATGTAGAAATACCGCAACTGCGGTATTTCTTTTTTGCCTTTGAACTATAAGCAAACTTCACCCTCGCAGTATTTATATACAGCTTCGGGTAACCCTGCGGTTCAGTTTGCATATTCTGAACAATTTTTCCTATCCCTTGTCTGATTTTAAAATTGCCTATACTTAAAAAATAATATAGCAAAAAAAGAACCTCAATGAGGTTCTTTTTCATTTATATACATTTCTTCAGTTTCTATTTGTGCTTTTTTTATTTTTTCCTCCATTCCTTTAATAATTTCTAAAATATCCGTAAGTTCATTGAACAATTTAAAATACATACTTTCTGTTATCATTTTAAACCTCCTTAAATAAAAAAGCGTCGACCGAAGCCGACGCAAAAACACGCCCTCTTCAGTTAATGCGACTTAACTAACTCCTGCTAATAGTATACCATGAGTTTAAGAGGTTGTGTTTTTAACAACACAATCTCATAGCATACAATATTAACAGAGTTTTTAATTTAACTTTAAAGTTAAGTCGCAATATTATTATAACAAATTACAAAATAAAAAACAAGTCCCTTTTCATCGTCAAATTTCTACATATTTCTTTGGAACTGATAATTTTTAGATTGTGCAAGGGATAGGAAAAATTGTTTCAATAAACTGCAATCCTTCACTATACGGCGTATTTTATTAAGCCGTAAATGTGCCTTGTATGCTAACAGAAAATCCAAAAACAAGGGTAAAATCATTGTTATCAATTTCCTCTGCTGAACAATGATTTTAGGAGCTAGTGCGATAAGTTCGCATATAGCGACGGCGTGCGGTTTTTGGATTTGATACCAGGTACATTATTTTAATGCACAAAACTAAATTTCCCCCTTAAACGGGTTAAGGGCAGAGCCCTTATCGTTTCAGGGGTGCGGGGGAATCGAAACCCCCGCGTTTTGGGTACTTTTGCACCAAAAGTACCCCGTTGGAGACAAAAAATATAGAGCTGACTTAGAAATAATATTGAAAAAATTATTGATTTCTTTAATTAAGTATGATACAATGAGTATGCTAAACAAATTTTATTTTAATATCTCAAATGAGAAAGTGTGTATTTTTATTTTGGTAAAAATGCAGACTCTAATTTTGACACACTTTTTTTGAGATGTTAAGATTTGTTTAGCGACAAGAGTTGTGCATTTTTCGGTGTGTAGCTCTTGCAGTTGCACACCTTTTTTTGTTTTACATAACAAAAATGCAAGCTTATATCGATGCGACTTGAACAAAAAAGAAACCCTTAAGGATTTACCTTGAGGGTTTCTTTTTTATATATCATTTCTTATTAAATCATCCAATGTTTCTCTTTTTACAGCCAGATAATCCTGTTTGTTGTTAATCATAACAACGGGAGGTCGGGTTAGTCTGTTATAGTTTGAAGCCATTGAGTAGTTGTATGCACCTGTTGTACATACTGCAATAATGTCGCCTCGCACAGGTTTTGGAAGAAGTACATTTTCCTGGATAATATCTCCGCTTTCGCAACATCTGCCAACAACTGAGCATTTGAAATTAGCTTCCTCACGGACCTTATTTGCTAAAAGTATGGTGTACTCTGAACCATAAAGTGCAAAGCGAGGGTTATCGGTCATACCGCCGTCTACTGAAACGTAGTTTTTGTAGCCCGGTATCATCTTGACTGTACCTACTGTGTATGCTGTCATACCTGCATCTGCAACTATACTTCTGCCCGGTTCCATAAGAATTTTTGGAATATCAAGGTGAAGCTCTGTGCATTTTTCCTTTACAACCTCTGAAACTATGCGAATGTTATCGTAGATATTTATTTCGGGGTCACTTTCCACATAACGTACGCCGTAACCGCCACCAAGGCTAAGCTCACGGGCAACGTAGCCGTGACGGATTTTCATATCTGCAATAAAGTCCAGCATAATATGTGCACCGCGGATAAATGTATCGGAATCAAAAACCTGAGAACCTATATGACAATGGAAGCCTGCAAGGTCAATGTTTTTAAACATCAAAGCGTGTTTTGTGATAATTTCTGCCTGACCCGTTTCAATGGCTGTGCCGAATTTGGAATCCACCTTACCGGTGTTTACTGCTTCATAAGTATGGGTATCAATACCCGGTGTAAGTCTTAATAAAATCTTTTGTTTTACATTGTAAATTTTAGCATACTTATCAATTACTGCAAGTTCTTCAGCATTGTCTACAACAAAGTAGCCGATATCGTTTTTAATTGCAAAATCAACATCATCATCAGTTTTGTTGTTGCTGTGGAAATATGCATTTTCAAGGCTCATACCTGCCTTTATGGCAGTATATATTTCACCGATTGAAACTACATCAATTCCCATACCTTCATCATTTACAATTTCGTAAATTCTTTTGAATGATGCCGCCTTACTTGCATAAAGAGGCTTTGCATTACCGTCAAAGTATTTGTTCATTGCACCTACATAAGTGCGGCAATTTTCTCTGATTTTTTCTTCATCCATAAGGTACAATGGTGTGCCGTGCTTTCTTGCAAGACTTTCAACATTCATACCTGCAAAGCAAAGAGCATTATCCCTTACGGAAATATTGTTACATATCATATTTTCAAACCTACTTTATATAAGATTTTGTTTTTTCATAAGTTCCAACATTTTAGCTTCGTTCTGGCTTTCCATTGGAGTAAGTGGAAGTCTTA
>JAZSRE010000171.1:0-7186 GCA_045538345.1 Clostridia bacterium | reverse complement strand
AAGTATTATCTTTTATAACTATATTTTTATGGTTACGGTTATGTCCTTCCGGTCTGCACGAACGAACTGTAATATTTGCATTTTTTGGAATACCAAAACGGTTGCCTGTTATTTCAGCATTTTCCAAAGCTCCATATTCTGCCCAGAACCCCCAAAGGTCATCAACAAAAATATCACCATTTTTTAATGAAAGGATATTGTTGCGAATTATTGCATTTCTGGCTGAAATACGCAAGTGTGGGCAACGCTTGATAACGTTGTTTTCAACAAGAAGATTTGCCATACGTGTTTTATTTTCAACAATCATTCCGGGCTTTATGCCATTGGTATCACTTACCGTTAAGTACATATTTTCTCTGCTTTCATCATAAGAAACCGTTTCTACTTTTGCAGAAAATAATTCTGTTGCTGTTTCAGGGTCATTAAAGTACAACATATCTCCCTCTTTTACAGACAAAATACCTTTATGGGAAACGTGAACGTTTCCAAGGGTAAGCTTGTTGTTATCTCCAACCTCTTTTACTTTTAAGTAATAACCATGAATATTTAAAGCGTCATCATAAGTATCTATAATTGAAGAGTTTCTCAAAATGAAATCCCCACTGCAATTTGTTGAAAAAATTGCATCGGCAGTTGATGAATAATATTCATCTCTTCCCGGTTTTAAGCCAAACTTTATACCATCAATTAAAACATTTTCACATACGTCTGCAGCAATTCCCATACCGCCATTTCTGTATATTGAAATATTATTAATCACTGTGTTTTTGCAGTTTTCCAAAATAACCAACTGATATTCTCTGTCATTATCATATGCCATACAAAGTCTGTCTCCAGCTTCTATGATGAACGGAGGTTTTTGAGTCTCCTTTTTATAACGAACTAAAAGGGTTTCTTCCTTTTGCTGGACATCAACAAATACATTGGTAGCAGCACCGTTGTATTCACCCTCATAGTCTCCAACATACATAAAGCATATTCCTGTTTTTGTGCCGCCAATAGGCTTAACACTTATTTTTCTTGTCTTTGTAGATACAGCTTCGCTTCCGCATACAAAATACAAAATATTTTCATCAACATAATAGTTTGAAAGCTCTTTGTTTATAGAAATTTCAAAACCTTCATCTGTCGCACTTACTACATCACCATAAGCATAACGCAAAAATGAGTAATCGGTAGTAAAATTGCGAAGTGTTATATCCTTGCTATCCTTTAACATAAAAGGTTGAACTCTGTCACAAAATACAAAATCAGAACCACAACCATCTATTGTAAGATTTTTAATATTAATTAAAGGAAAAAGCACATTACCGGGACGCCCATCACAACATCTTCCTGCTGCTGAAAAAATCGGATACTGACTACTTCCTTCTTTATGGAAATAATATGTTCCCTTTTCAAACTCAATTATGTTTTCACAATCCTCAGGAAGATTTTTGAGTATATCATATATTACGGGTGTTATATTTTCCTTTTGATGCTTTATAAATATTCTGTTTACCATTGTTATAGCCCCTCTTTCCTTGTTTTTTACAACAATTCGTATATATTATACAATAATCAATATTAAAAAGCAACCCTTATTTTAACTAAAAAAATACACCTTTAAAGCATTTTAAAGGTGTATTATATTTAAATTATTTTTCCATTCTGGCTCTTATATAACCTTCAAGCAAATCAACAGTTCCGTCTATTCCAAGTTTACTGCTGTTTATACTTAAATGATAATTTCTTGAATCTCCCCATTTACCTTTACAATGGTTATTGTGGTATAATTTTCTTTCAAGATCTTTTTTGATTCTCATTCTGTTTGCTTCTTCATCGGTCTTTAGCCCGTAAACTTCTTTTACTCGCTGTATTTTGCAAGGTACATCACCTAAAACAAATATAGAAACAAGATTTTTGTTATGAGAAAGCATAGCCTCAGAACAACGACCTACAACCACAAATGATTCGCCTGCATCACCTTTTTTCTGTAAAAATTCAAACTGCATTCTTAAGATGTGCTCAGCAAATGAAGTTGTATGTCCCTTTACCCTCTTATTAAAAAACTTCAACTTTGGTTTTTCTTCATACTTACGAAGCTCTTCATGATTAAACTCTTTTTCTTCCGCAATATGTTCTAATAGGTTGTGGTCATATAATGGAATATCAAATCTTTTAGCCAAGGCTTCTGCTATAATATGCCCACCGCTGCCAAATTCACGACCAATTGAAATAATTAACTGTCTATCCATACCAAACCCCTCCTATTACAAGTATCTTACACAAATAATTACTGTAGATATAACAAGAACAATTAAGGTTGCCGGAACAGAATATTTACAATATTTGCCCCAACCTATAAAATGCCCTTCCTGTGCTGCGGCAGAAATACCTACAACATTTGCAGATGCACCAATAGGTGTTGCGCTGCCACCTACGTCTGTACCCATAGCCAAAGACCAAGCAAGTGTTTCGATAGGAATGCCTGCAGTTACAGCCAAAGTTTTTATAACCGGAATCATTGTTGCTGCAAAAGGAATGTTGTCAACCAAGGCACTTGCTACTGCAGATACCCATATTATAATTCCTATAACAAGAAATTTATTATTTCCACAAATACTCATTATAACATTTGCTACAATTTCAAGTATCTTTGTCTGTTCAAGTCCACCAACTACAACAAATAGACCAATAAAGAACAATAGTGTTTTATAATCTACCTTCTTTAAAAGTATTATACTATTTTTTCCTGCACAAATCAAGGTGGCAATTGTAACAACCACACCAATTGTAGCAACAGTAAGCCCCGTCTGGGCATGTGTTACCAACAAAACAACAGCTACTAGAAAAATAATTGTGCTTGCGACAAAATCCCTTTTTCTCTTAATAGCTTCCGAAGGTTGTGGATAAACTACATTGTCAAGTAGACCTTCCGCTTTTTTCAGTTCTTTTCTGAAACAAATGTAAAAATAAGCTATTATAAAGGCAGTAGATGCCAAAACTATAAGCCCTGTATTTGTGATAAAATCAAAAAAGCTAAATCCCAATGATGTTCCGATTATAATATTTGGAGGGTCTCCACACATTGTAGCAGAACCACCAAGGTTTGCACAGAAAATTTCTGCCATAATAAAAGGAACCGGATTAAATTTTAACAGTTTTGCAAGCTCTAAAGTTACTGCCGCAAGGAACAATATAACCGTGATACTGTCTATAAACATTGCAAGTACTAAAGACATAATCATAAATGTTATAAATATGTATGTGGCACGGTATTTAACAATCTTTGCAATACCAAGACATAGCCAACGGAAAAAACCTGATTCGCCCATTCCTTCAACCATAACCATCATACCTGCAATAAACACAATAGTTGCCCAGTTGATGCCTGAAGATTCTTCATGAGCTTCTCCTAGTTGAAGCCAAAATTCAGTATGAAAGAAACTTCCTAAATTAAGGACTTCTCCTATTGCAGTAAAGCTGTGCATACACAAACCAAAAACTATTGTTATCATAAGAGCTGCACTTAAAAGCGTAACTATATGTCTTTCGATTTTCTCAGATATTATAACCAAAAACATCAATACAAAAATCGAAACTGAAAAAATCTGTGCTGCTATCATTTTTTCATCTCCTTTAATTTTTCAAACATAATATATTATAGAAGAGCATTATTTAAAAGTCAAGGAAAATATGCACAAATTTTGTAAAATAATAAAATTTATTTAGTGTATTTTTGAAAACTGTCTAAAAATACAGATTTCATAATATAATATTCCATTTTATAATATTTAATACAACAAAAAGCACTCACAACGTGAGTGCTTTTAATTAGTTATTTAGATAAAATTCTTTGTACCACTGTGCGAATTTACGCAAGCCTTCACGAAGGCTTGTGGAAGGCTTGAAACCAAAATCTCTTTCCAAAGCAGAAGTATCGGCATAAGTTACCGGAACATCGCCCGCCTGCATAGGAACAAGCTCTTTATGAGCCTCAAAGTCATAATCCTTTGGTAAAACTCCCGCACCGATAAGTTCCTGCTGAAGAATATCTACAAAATCAAGAAGATTTTCGGGGTTGTTATTACCAATATTATAAACCCTATATGGTGGCAACGGCAAGCCGTCTTCCCCATCAACCTTTTCAGGGGCGCATTCCATAACACGTTTTACACCCTCTACTATATCATCTACAAATGTAAAATCTCTTTTACAGTTACCAAAATTAAATATCTGTATGGTTTCTCCTTTTAATAGCTTGTTTGTAAAACCAAAATAAGCCATATCAGGTCTGCCTGCAGGCCCGTACACTGTAAAAAATCTTAATCCTGTTGATGGGATATTATACAGCTTGGAATAGGAATGTGCTAAAAGTTCGTTGGATTTTTTTGTGGCAGCATACAAGGATACAGGGTTATCCACCTTGTCATCAGTTGAATATGGTATCTTTTTGTTTGAACCGTAAACAGATGAACTTGATGCATAAACAAGGTGTTCAACAGGATAATTTCTGCATGCTTCCAATATATTATAGAAGCCTATAAGGTTTGATTCAATATAAACATCAGGGTTTGTAATTGAATATCTTACCCCCGCCTGGGCAGCAAGATTAACAACAACCTGTGGTCTATACTCTTCAAAAACACTGTTTATAAGCTCTTTGTCCGCAATACTCCCTCTAACCAAAGTCCAGTTGCTGTCTGCCTTTTGGGCAACAAGCTTTTCAATTTCAGAAAGTCTGTATTCCTTTATGGAAACATCATAGTAATCATTAAGGTTATCCACCCCAATTATATTCACATTATTGTATGAATTTAAAAGTTCAATAACAAGATTTGCCCCAACAAAACCTGCAGCCCCTGTTACCATTATTGTTTTATTATTTAAGTTTACATTAGGTGTTAGCATATTATTCCTTTATACTCCTTTTTTACTTCTTCATAACTTTCAAGATCGCCAATATCATATCTTTTGCCGGGCATTTCAAAAGCAAAAACCCTTGAATTGACGCACATCCAGGAAACCAAACTTCCCGGTGCATCTACACCGCAACCATCTGATATTGCTTCGTCAATTCTTTCAACATCAGCTTTTTTATAAATATAGAATGGCGGGCAACACCACTTTGCTTCGGACCATATGCAATGTTTATACCCTTGTCTATTGCAAGTCCTGTTATTTTTCCCAAATTGTGGTCAACGTGCGCACCTATAGGGTAAACACGATATGGACAAAATGCAACATCTGCAGGTTCTTTATTATATATAATTTGAAATCTTTCAACGCATTTCATATATTATCCCCTTATCTGTTGGAATACATTTTATCATAATACTTCTGATATTCTCCACTTATAATGTTTTCCCACCATTCACGGTTTTCAAGATACCAATTGACGGTTCTTACTATGCCGTCATCAAACATTGTATCCGGCTCCCAACCAAGTTCATTTTTTATCTTGGTCGGATCTATTGCATAACGTAAATCATGACCTTTTCTGTCTGTCACATATGTTATGAGACTTTCAGGCTTTCCTAAAAGCTCAAGAATCTTCTTTACAATATAAATATTTGTCTTTTCATTATGTCCGCCTATATTATAAACTTCTCCCACTTTGCCGTCATGTATTATCATATCAATTGCCTTGCAATGATCCTCTACATATAGCCAATCACGCACATTAAGTCCTTCGCCATAAACAGGTAATGGTTTATCATTAAGAGCATTGGCAATCATAAGCGGAATTAGTTTTTCGGGAAAATGGTATGGCCCGTAGTTGTTTGAACAACGAGAAATGGTAACCGGCAATCCAAATGTTCTGTGATATGCTTGTACAAGCAAGTCGGCAGATGCCTTTGAAGCACTATAAGGACTGCTTGTATGAATCGGAGTTTCTTCCGTAAAGAACATATCAGGTCTGTCAAGAGGCAAATCACCATAAACCTCATCAGTAGAAACCTGATGATATCTTTTTACACCAAACTTTCTGGAAGCATCCATAAGTGTCTGTGTGCCCAAAATATTAGTTTTTAAAAACACTCCAGGGTCTTCAATTGAACGGTCAACATGACTTTCAGCCGCAAAGTTTACTACAATATCAAACTTTTCATTTTCAAACAAATCAAATATTAATTCTCTGTCTGTAATATCACCTTTTACAAACTTGAATCTTGGATTTTCAAGAGCATCCTTTAAGGTTTCCATATTTCCTGCATAAGTAAGAGCATCTATGCACACAATGTCATAATCAGTATGCTTTTTAAGCATATAATACACAAAATTAGAACCTATAAAACCTGCTCCACCTGTAACTAAAATTTTCATACTAATCCTCCATACACAAGTCCATTTATGCAAGTGGCCATAACATCGGCACTATAATCAAAACAATAATCAAAGATATCAAAGTAACCGGCCCTGCATACTTTAAGTAATCACTGAATTTATATTTAGCAACCATAGACATACCAATAGTAGTATTTGCCAAAGGTGTTGCCACTGCCATTGCAGCAGCCATTGTCATACCTACAGCAAAAGAAAATGTATTATACCCGAGTTCTATTGTAAGCGGAAGAGCTATAGGCAAAAGCATAGCCAAAACTGTAGAATTTGATAAAAACTGTGTTAAAATAGTTACCAACACAACAAATGCCGTAAACAGTACAAATGGAGAAATATTATCACCAAACAATCCGATAAAGCTGTTTGCAATCAATTCCCCGCCTCCGCTTACATTCAATGCTTCTGCTATACCTAAAGAAGAACAAAACCAGATTGCAAGATTCCAGTTTATACTTTTGATTGCATTTTTATGAGTTATACATCCCGTCAGGAAGCTCGCCATTGCAGCAATAAGACTGACCATGGTTATACTGAAATTAGGAATAACCTTTTTTATTAAATCAACAAGCACAAACAATACAATTGTAGAAATAAAAATTATCCCCATAATAATCATTTTTGACTTATTTGGTTCGGGCTTATTGGAATCACCCTCGTCCATAACCGGAGATTCATCATATTCAGGAGTATTTCCCCAGATTTTCTTACCTAAAGGATATCCAATAAAAGCCGCATATAATACTAACACAAGAATAATAATCGCCCCGGGCCCCATAAAAGTAAAAAAGTTAAAACCATTACCTTCCCCAACATAGTTTTCCAGAATGCCTTGTCCTGTAAGCTGAGTAGTCGAACCAAC
>JAZSRE010000038.1:0-5066 GCA_045538345.1 Clostridia bacterium | reverse complement strand
ATAATTTTATATATCTATTTTTATGGTGGAGGAAGATATATGAGCAAAAAAAACAGTAAAAAGTTTAAACGCTCGGCAATTAAATATGTTATTTGCTTTTCTTTTTTGGCGTATGTCGGATACACCTTTATTGCTCAGCAGTTTGTTATTAATAGTAAAAAGGCGGAACTTGAAGCCATTAATGCTCAAATAGCTGAGGCAGAGGCAGAAAAAAAAGCTTTGGAAGAAAAAGCTAAAATGGTAAACACACCTGAATATATTGAGGAATTTGCCCGTACTGAGCTTGGCTACGCTTCACCGGATGAAATTGTGTTTATTGATGCTACGGCAGGAAATTAATTTGTTGTCTTTTGGGAGGATTTTTGCAAATGCAACTTGAGGTTGGTAAAATTTTAGAAGGTAAAATTACCGGTATTACAAATTTTGGTGCTTTTGTTCAGTTGGAGGGTGGTAAAACCGGTCTTGTACATATATCTGAGGTGGCTCTTACTTATGTTAAGGATATAAAAGAGCATCTTAAAGAAAATGATGTTGTTAAGGTTAAGGTTTTGTCTGTTGACGAAAGCGGTAAGGTTAGTTTGTCAATTAAAAAAGCCTTGGAGGAGGAACAAAAAAAGCAACCCAAGGGGTCAAAGATTCCTGTGCAGGTTTCTTTTGGTACTGAAAGTGCGGACCTTTCTTTTGAGGAAAAGATGAAACAGTTTATGCAGGACAGTGAGGAAAAAATGTCTGCAATAAAACGTAATATGGACAACAAACGCAGTGGCGGTTATAAAAGATAATAAATTACTGAGGTTGTAAAATTATTTTACAACCTTAATTTTTTGGAGGTTTTTATTTTGCTCTATAATGAACGTATTGATGATTTGCAACGCAAACTGCCTGATGGCCGTGAACTTAAAATTATACAAAACCCTGACTGGTTTTGTTTTGGCATAGATGCGGTTTTGCTTTCGGATTTTGCAGAGGTAAAGCAGGGAGATATGGTAATGGACCTTGGTACAGGTACGGGAATTATACCTTTGCTTTTAGCAGCAAAGACAAAGGCAGGGCATATTGACGCCCTGGAAATTCAAGAGGAAGTAAGCCAAATGGCACAACGCAGTGTTGAACTTAACTGCCTTGAGGATAAAATAACTATTATAAATGAGGACCTGGTTGATTATAAAACAAATATTCAGTACAACGTTGTTTTGTGCAACCCACCATATAAAACTGCACAGACAGGGCTTTTAAACACAAGTGACAAGCTTAAAATTTCAAGACACGAAATTTGTTGTACACTACATGATGTTGTAAAAACTGCCTCAAGAATTTTAAAACCCTTTGGTAGGTTTGCGCTTATACACCGCCCTGAAAGGCTGGCGGATATTATATTTGAGATGCGTACAAACAAGGTGGAACCTAAACGAATTCGGTACATACATTCCTACGGGGATGATGCCCCTGTTATGGTTATGGTTGAAGGGCGTAAATGTGCAAAGCCCTATATAAAAACAGAACCACCGCTTGTTATTTATAACAAGGATGGTTCATATACAGATGAAATTATCAAGATTTACGGATGATTATTTATAATAATTGTTTCTAAATTGTGAAAATTCAATTGCAAAGGTAGATTGTTCAGGCGTGTAAATGTAATTCAATTCATCGGAAATAAATTTATCTTTGTCATTTAAAGGAATGGAAAATATAACTTCCGTTCCTTTTTTTAATTCACTTTTTATTGCCAGTGTACCTTTAAGCTTGGAAATGTATTCGTTTACAAGTGTAAGTCCTAAGCCTGCTCCGTTTGAGGAAGTATTATCAACACGGAAAAAAGGTTGAGTGATTTTTTTGATATCTTCTTCTGAAATTCCAATGCCATTGTCTTTTATAGAAAAATATATGGAGTTTTGGTTATCATACATTTTTAATGTAATGTTTGGTTTTTTCTTGTTTGTGTATTTAAGAGAGTTTGTTATAAGGTTTAGAATTATTCGTTCTATTGTATTTACTGGTATGTAAATACATTCTTCTTCACACTTAAAATCCGTCTTGAAATTAACATTAAACTCATATAGATAGTTTTTGATATTCAAACAGAATTCATCAAAAAATTGTTTGGAATTCACATATTCGAAATTTGATGGATTAATTATATTTATATCCATAATATTGCTGAGCATCATAGAGACTTTATTGCAATTATTTATAATGTTTTGAGTATATTCCTTGAATTTTTCCTCGTCATTAATTCCTTTTTCCAACATGTGATTCATAATTTTTGCAGTTGAAGCAACAAGGTTTACAGGAGTTTGCAATTCATGAGATATATGAGCTATGTTTTGTATAAAAAATTTTTCTTTGCAATTCTTTTTCATATCTTCAACTCTCCTTTTGTATTATTTTATCATTTATTGTTGCAAATTTCAACATAAAATGTTAAAATAAAAGATACAGATTTTCAAAGAAAGGAGGAGGCTTGATGTCATACGGTTTGCTTGACCTGGAGGGTAATGTACTTGTGCCTGAAAAAATTGATTGTAATGCTGAAGTTACAGGGGATTTCGGCTTGTTTACCCTTTCCCATACTTATATATGCAGTGAACCTAAATGTTTGGGCGTAAAATTCGTATTCCCTGTTTCTGATACAATGCAGGTGGTGTCTTTTGCCGCTACTGTTAATGACAGAAGGCTTACCTCTGAAATTGTACCTAAATCAATAGAAACAGATTCTGCGTATTTTTCAATTTACCATGCCAACGGCCTTGAGTTTTCGGTGGGTGATTTGTTTGCAGAGGATGTTGTAACCATTGAAATTATGTATGTACGTCATCTTGATTCCGATAACGAACGTACAAGGATTGTTGTTCCTACGGGTATAGCACCCCGATTTATGTATTTTGGCAGTCAGATTGGTCTTGAAAGTTTGTTTGAAGAGGTTACCTACAACATTTCACTTAATGTTAATTGCAGAAACTTTAATATTAAAAATGTTGTTTCGCCTACCCACGATATTGTAGCGGTGTATGGTGAAAACTGTGTGGAAATTTTCCTTGAAGAAAGTGTGCACACGGATAAGGACATTGTTATAGACATATTTTCTGTTGCTATGAACGAGCCTAAGTTTATAAAATATGAAAATTATGTGAATTGTTCTTTTGTACCTCAGCTTGATATATATGAATACACCCCAAGGGATTATATGTTTTTTGTTGATGTTACAAATGATATGAACACGAGAAAAATTCAACAACTTAAAAGCGCACTTAATTTGTGCATACGTACCTTAAGGGATGGGGATAGGTTTAACCTTGCTTTTGCACGGTCGGAAAATACATTTTTTTCATACGAATATGTACCACTAAATGACGATACACTAAGGGCGGCTACTAAGTGGATTACTTCTTATGCCCAGGAGGGTGTACCTGAATTTTACAGACCTTTGGTACAAATGTACGAAATGACTGAAGAAGCTATTGTTGTATTTATTTCCGACGGACGTATAGGGGGTAATTCAAGTATTTTGAATTATGCCAGGGAGCATAGCGGACTTAGGTTTTACAACTTTGGTTTGGATATGGCATCTAACCAGGACTTTTTAAACGAGCTTTCTTCAGTAACAGGCGGAAAAACACGTATTATAGGGCGTACAGAACGTATTGATGACACTATTGTAAAGGCTTTTAACGTTATTGTTTCTCCTTCAATAGATAGGGCGGTTGTGCGTTTTGACAGCTCCGTTTCCGAGGTTACCCCAAGGTTTTTCGAAAAAATACATTGTGGCGAAAAAGTTAATATAATGTTTAACTTTATTGATAAGCCTCCGCAGACGATTTATCTTAAAGGCTTTGTGGGAGGGAAAGAAACTGTCTGTCCAATAAATATAGACCGTATAATAGACGGTGGAAGGGAAATTAAGTACCGTTTTGGTTATGAAAGTATCAACAATCTTCTTTCAGAACTGTATCTTTCCGACGAAAAGGACAGATTTGTCTTAAAACAGTCTGTTATTAACCGTTCAATTGAATATTCTGTCCACAGCAGATACACTATGTTTAAGTTTGCTGATGTAGGTGGTTGGGTAAATGATGATGTTGACATTGACAAAGCTTTTGAAATTGCTTCCGATTGGTACGAGCCTTCACTTGATTGTACCGAAAAGACGATGCTTCATTCTGTACAGGAAATTCAGTTTACGGAAATTATGAAAAAACAACGTGCCAATGGCAGGTTTATTTCCCCAACTTCAAGGAGCAAGGAGGCAACCGCCTTCCATACTGCAAATATTGTTGCGGAATTTTGCAACAATTGTTCAAATGTAAGTATGTACAGGTGGCATCTTAGAAAGGCTGTACTTTATTTGCTTGATTATGTTGAAAATTCTGAATATTCCGTTATACCAAGTGAAATTGTAGATGCACTTGTTTTGTGGAATGAGGTTTTTGGCGGTACTGATGAGGAAAATAATAAAATTAACGTTCTAAAATTTATTGCACAAAACCGATGGGATGATAAAAATAGCTAAATTTATTCCCCATTATACCCCATACATAGGATAATTTCATAAATTTTCAAAAAACACTTGTAATAATGTGAAAAATGGTATATTATATATATTAGTTAAATTTATAACAATATAAAATTTTTTTAGGAGGAAACTAAAAATGGCAGTAAAAGTTGCAATTAATGGTTTTGGTCGTATCGGTCGTTTGGCTTTCCGTCAGATGTTCGGTGCAGAAGGTTATGAAGTTGTTGCTATCAACGACTTGACAAGCCCTAAGATGCTTGCTCACCTTCTTAAGTATGATTCATCACAAGGCAGATATGCTCTTGCTGATACAGTATCAGCTGGTGAAGATTCAATCACAGTTGATGGTAAGGAAATTAAGATTTATGCTGAAAAAGACGCTAAGGACCTTCCTTGGGGTGAAATAGGTGTAGATGTTGTTTTGGAATGTACAGGTTTCTACACATCAAAGGAAAAGGCTTCAGCTCATAACGAAGCTGGTGCTAAAAAGGTAGTTATTTCTGCTCCTGCAGGTAATGACCTTCCTACAATCGTTTACAATGTAAACCACGAC
>JAZSRE010000091.1:0-3074 GCA_045538345.1 Clostridia bacterium | reverse complement strand
ACGCATTTTTTCGTCAACTGCAAAGGTGTCAACAGGCTTTCTGCCTGGTGGTAGTTGCTTAATTGAAGAAACGTCAAGGTCACCGTACAAAATAAGTGCCAATGTACGGGGAATGGGAGTAGCTGTCATTACAAGCATATGAGGGTGTTCCCCCTTTTCCTGGAGTGCCCCTCTTTGTTTAACACCAAAGCGGTGCTGTTCATCAGTTATTACAAGGGCTAAATTCTTAAATTCCACTTCCTTTTGTATAACTGCGTGAGTACCTACAACCACATCAACCTCACCATTTTTAATAAGTTCGTATGTATCACGCTTTTGTTTCGGTGTCATACTGCCTGTTAAAAGTGCAGTTTTTACACCAAAGTTCAAAAACATATTCTGTAAAGATTCAAAATGTTGTGTTGCAAGAATTTCCGTAGGTGCCATCATAACTGCCTGGTATCCGTTTTTAACCGCAATATACATAGATGCAGCGGCAACCACCGTTTTACCACAACCAACATCACCCTGAACAAGCCTGTTCATAGGCTTTGTGCCTGCCATATCTTCGGATATTTCCTCAATTACCTTTAACTGGTCATCTGTAAGCTTAAATGGCAATGATGATACAAATTCATAACCATAATTTTTATTTTCAATTTTTATGCCCGAAAATGTTTTTCTTGCCTTTCTCATATACCTCATGGCAAGCTGAAGGTAAAAAAGTTCCTCAAAAGAAAGTCTTTTTCTTGCATAGGCATGCTTTTCCTCCGACTTTGGAAAATGTATATTTTCCACTGCATAATCTATACCGCAAAGAGTATATTTTTCACGCAAAAAGTCAGGAATTGTTTCTTCAATTTCGGGAATTGCCCTTACACATTCAGCAACAGTTCCCTGTACAATTTTCTGAGTAAGGTTTGCAGTGAGGGGATAAATTGGCACAATTTTATTTGTAAGTTGTGCACCATCGCACTTTTCATACACAGGGTTTGTCATTTCAATACGGTGATTTTTTACCTTTACCTCACCGTAAAAATAATAGTCTGTTTCAAGGTCAAAGCCCTTTGCAATCCAGTCCTGGTTAAACCAGGTAATTTCAACTATACCCGTATGGTCAGTAACCTTTAGTTTTTGCAAAGAAAGCCCGCGACGAATACGGTTGTTTCTCACAACCGTAACCGCGCAGGCTTTAATAAGTACCGTTTCACCGTCTTTTAGGGTACATATTTCCCTTAAATCAGACCGATCTTCGTATGCTCTTGGGTAATATTTAAGCATATCTTCAACAGTATAAACCCCAAGCTTATTAAAAAGCTTTTCCCTTGCAGGGCCAATGGATTTAATTGTACTAATGCTGTCGTTTATCATATTACCCTCCGCATTTTTTATTCAACTGAAAGGATGTAGTAATAAAGTGGCTGACCGCCATTGTGTACCATGCAATCAAGTTTTGGATATTTTTCGTTAATTTCTGCCTCAAGTTGTGCAGCACTTTCATCACTAACATCACTACCGTAGAAAACAGAAATCATGGCAGCATCCTCATCAACCATATTTTCAAGTAGGTTCATAACAACTTCTTCGGGGTTTTCACCAAGGTAAGTGATTTTACCTTCTTCCATACCCATAATGTCGTTTTCTTTAATTACCATACCGTCTATTTCAGAATCTCTTGCCGCAAAAGTAACAGACCCGGTTTTAACCATACCAACTGCTTCTAACATAGCATCTGTAATTTCTTCTGTTTCTGCACCCTCATCAAATGTAAGCACCGCACTTACACCCTGAGGAATAGACTTTGTAGGTATTACAACAACATTTTTTTCAGTAAGTTCGTCAACCTGTTCAGCTGCAAGAATAATATTTTTGTTGTTAGGGAAAACAAATACAGTTTCGGCATTTACAGCCTCTACGGCCTTTAAAATATCTTCTGTACTTGGGTTCATACTCTGACCGCCCTCAACCATTTTGTCAACGCCAATTTCAAGGAATATCTGTTCCATACCCTCACCTGCAGCTACGGCAACCATAC
Organism: Clostridia bacterium; assembly: GCA_045538345.1. Lineage (GTDB taxonomy): Bacteria > Bacillota > Clostridia > Monoglobales > Firm-18 > CAZNKU01. Next base: position 1,060 of record JAZSRE010000091.1, on the reverse strand, counting down.
CATATCTTTTAGCAGGTTCTTTTGGTGTTTCAACATCAGAAGCAATCTGTTCAACCGCACCTTCACTGTGCTGAATTTTCATATTGTCAATTTTAATGCTTTCCATTTCACCAATTTTAACAGCCTGTTCCAACACAAAGCCCGGGTTGTTTGTATGAATATGCACCTTAACCACATCATCATCATCAATAACAAGCATACAATCGCCCTTAGGTGAAATATCACTGCGGAATTTATCAAGACTATAATTTGTCTTTTTAGCAATAATAAATTCTGTACAGTACATAAATTCAATATCTGCATCCACTTCTGCCCTTGCAGAAACAGTTGGAGCTACTGATACCGACGCACCGTCATTAAGTTCAATTTCATTACCCATAGCAGCACTTGCACAACCGTCCAAAATTGTGCAAAGTCCCATACCGCCTGCGTCTACAACACCTGCCTGCTTAAGTACAGGAAGCATTTCAGGAGTTTTATCAAGTACCTCGTGGGCATACTTTGCAACAAGGTTAATAAATTCACACACATCTTCAACCTTTGGTGCAATTTTAACTGCGTAATCAGCCGTTTCTCTTGCAACTGTAAGAATTGTGCCCTCAGTAGGCTTCATAACCGCTTTATAAGCAGTTTCCTTAGCACCTTTAAAGGCTTCCGCAAGCTGAACCGAGTTAACCTCATCAAGCTTTGCAAGGCCTTTGAAAAAACCTCTGAAAAGCTGAGAAGAAATAACCCCACTGTTACCTCTTGCACCACGAAGTGAAGCAGAAGCAATAACCTCTGCCACCTTTGAAACACTGTTTGTATCCAAAGCAGCAATTTGTCGTGCAGCTGCCATAACAGTCATTGACATATTTGTTCCTGTATCACCGTCAGGTACAGGGAATACGTTAAGGTCATCTACCATTTTTTTATTATTTTCAAGATTGTTAGCACCGCTTAAAAAAGCTTTTTTAAGCAAGTTACCATCTTTATACTTTATCACCTGTTTCACCCCTTATTCATCTACTCTGACGCTTTCAACGTTAACATTTACATTTTTAACCTTAAAGCCTGTTAC
>JAZSRE010000113.1:0-15360 GCA_045538345.1 Clostridia bacterium | reverse complement strand
TTAGGTCTGCTTTCATAAATTATAGCGACCACACCTATTGGCACACGTTTTTTATAAATTGTCATACCATTTGGACGGGTAACTTCTTTTATAATCTCTCCCGTAGGGTCAGGTAACTTTGCAATATCACGTATACCATCTGCCATTGCCTGAATTCTATTTTTGTCAAGCATAAGCCTGTCAATCATAACATCAGAAATATTACCCCTTGCATTTTCCATATCTATATTGTTATTTTCAATAATAAAATCCATACTTTCCAAAAGCGCATCTGCCATTGAATTCAGTATTTTATTTTTGGTTTCGGCATTTACTGTATTAAGGTTTCTCCACGCATTTTTAGTAACCTTAAGTATTTCAAGTGTAGTCATATTAACCCTTCTTTATAAATTTTGTACCTACGGGCTTACCCTCTACAATTTCATATAGTTTTAACGGGTCGGCACCATTTGCAATTACCATTTCACAACCTGCATCTGTTGCAATTTTAGCGGCTTTAAGCTTTGTAGCCATTCCCCCTGTACCAAAAGAGCTTCCTTTTTCACCGCCAAGCTTTATAATATCTTCATTTATTTCATCAACAACCTCTATAAGTTTTGCATCATTACACTTATGAGGGTCTTTGTCATAAAGTCCGTCTATATCGGAAAGCAAAACCAAAAGGTCTGCATTTATGTTAGCAGTTACAATTGCCGACAAAGTATCGTTATCACCAATTTCAATTTCATCTGTTGAAACAGTATCATTTTCGTTAATAATAGGCAACGCCCCCAGTTCCAAAAGACGTTCTAATGTATTATGGAAATTTTGTTTTCTCTTAATATCTTCAATATCAGGGCTTGTAATAAGTATCTGTGCAACAGTGTGGTTATATTCCGTAAATATTTTATCGTATGTATACATAAGCTCACATTGTCCCACTGCGGCAGCGGCCTGTTTTGTAGGAATATCTTCAGGACGTGTTGAAAGGCTAAGCTTACCAACACCCATACCAATAGCACCTGATGACACCAGTATAATTTGATGGCCTGCATTTTTAAGGTCTGACAAAACCTTGCAAAGTTCTTCTATTCTTCTTATATTAAGTCTACCCGTAGAATGTGCCAAAGTAGACGTGCCTAATTTTACTACAATTCTCATAACTTGCCTCCACAACGAAAACTTTACTTCATTTTACCACTAATTTTGCAGTATTTCAATATGTTTAAGGACTTTTTTCATATATTTCAATAAAAAAAGAGGTTGTAAACTCACAACCTCTTCTTTATTATTTATACAAATAAAAACCGTTACCTTTAATCCTTTGAGATTCTGAAAAAACAATAAATGCTTCACTGTCAATTTCAAGTATTTTACGCTGAAAGTCGTGACTTTCCCCCTCTTTCAAGGCACAAAAAAGCATTTTCTTTTCATCCATTGTATAGGCCCCCACAACGTCAATTATTGTAACACCTCGTGGTGAAGTGCCAATAAGAAATCTTGAAATTTCCTCTCCCTTTTCCGTTATTACAAATGCAATTCTTGAAACATTGAGTTGCGCTATTACAAAGTCTATGGCATAACTTTGAATAAAAAGCGCAATTGCGCCGAAAAGCGTAAGTTCAATTTGCTTAAAAATTACAAAAGATGCAAAAATAATTATGCCGTCAACTGCAAGCAAAACCTTACCTATTGGCACAGTAGGAAATAATTTTTGAATCATTCTCCCCAATATATCCGTACCACCTGTTGATGCCTGCGCCGCAAAGGCTATACCAATGCCAAGTCCGTAAAGTGCACCACCTATAATTGTAGCAAGCATTGTATTTTCTGTTTCAAATGGTATGTATGAAAACAACTGTATAAATAACGATATAAGACCTGCACCAAAAAGTGTTTTTATTGTGAATTTTCTCCCCAAAAGCCCAAGGCCCAATATCAACAGTATAATATTTATAACAATATTACTAAGCCCTGTTGGTATGTCAAGAGTGTGGTAAAGTATGGTTGCAATACCCGAAACCCCACCTCCAACTATTTTATTGGGAGTTAAAAACACGCTTATTGAAAACCCTGTTAACATTGTACCTAAAATTATTGCCAGTATGGATTTTTCCTTTTTCATCATTTTCTCTCTTTTCTCATCAGTAGTAAAACATTATAAAATATAGTAATATTATATCAAAAAATAATTTAATGTCAATATTTTACAATAAATGAAATTATCCTATAAATTCAAATCTTTTGACACTTTTTCCATTTACATCAATTATTTCTTCCCACATAGTTGCAGGACGCACCCATAGCTTCTTCTCACCGTAAAGTGCACGGTAAACAACCATTTCTTCAAGAGTTTCGCTATGCAAAGCAACATCTATAAGTTCGTACTCATTTCCCTTATAATGTCTGTAAATTCCTTTTTTCATAATTAATCTCCTAAATTATATTTAAAAAACCAGAATGGGTTTGCCATTCTGGTTTTTTAATAAACATAAAAATACACACAGAAAAACTGTAATATACTTCCTCCAAGAACAAATATATGCCATATAAAGTGAAAAAATTTAAGTTCTTTCTTTTTATAAAAAACAATTCCTGCCGTATACGAAATTCCGCCAAGTACCAAAAACCATAAGCCACCTGCAGGAAAAGCAAGTATTGACTTTATGGAAATTACAATAAGCCAACCCATAATTACATATAGTACAAGCGAAGCTTTTTTCCATTTTTCCATATTAATTGCATTAAAAACAACGCCTAAAACCATACACCCTGCATTTATACCAAATATTGTCCAACCAAGTGCGCCTCCAATAAAACAAAGTGAAATTGGAGTATATGTACCCACTATAAGTATAAAAATTGAACAATGGTCAAGTATCTGAAAAACTTTTCGCGCTCCCGTTTTTGCCAATGCGTGATACAGGCATGAAAGCAAGTACAAAAGCACAAGGCTTCCTCCGTAAATTGAAGCACTTACAATACCTAAAGCCCCGCTTCCTGTAATTACTGCACGAACAATTAAAAGCACCAATGCTGCAACGGAAAGACCTGCCCCAACACCATGTGATATTGAATTTGCTATTTCCTCACCAACTGTCTGTGTTTTAACTTCCTTTAAAATTCCCATTTTTTCGCCTCCTCTAAAACGCAAAACCCATCATCAGTTTTTCAATACCATATTATCACATTTTTATTAACTTGTCAATTGTAATATCAAATTTCAGGCTTAAAACTTGGCATAAGTTCAAGCTTAAACAAATTCATTTTATGCTTTTTGTCTATAAGTTCCTTTTTATCCTTATCGTCTATTTCTCCTGTACGGATGTATACATCAAGCTCTGCATAAGTAAAACCAAGGTTTTCTTCATCGGTTTTTCCACAAAGCCCGTCAATAGGCACTTTATCCACCAAAACATCGGGAAGGCCCAAAAGTCTCCCTATTTCCTTAACTTCCGTAACTGTAAGGTGAGACATTGGTGAAAAGTCGCCTGCCGCATCACCATAGCGTGTGGAATAGCCCACCCAATCCTCAGAAAGATTGCAAGTGTTGCAAACTCTTCCGTTACAGCTTTGGGAAATTGCATAAAGTGTTGTCATCCTTACCCTTGGCGGAATATTTGTTGTAGTCTGTGCAGAAACTTCCATATCTTTTGGCAAAGCGTTTTTAAGTCCTTCGACAGCGTCTTTGATGTTTACAACATAATGTTTTATGCCAAGATGACTTACCAAAAGTTCTGCCATATCAATATCGTGTTGTTCACCGCAAGGCATAAGTACCCCTACTACTTTGTCTTTCCCTAATGCTTCAACACATAAAGCTGCAGCAATAGAACTATCTTTTCCACCTGATATACCAACAACGGCATTACAACCCTTGCCATTTTTATCAAAGAAATCTCTTATCCATTCAACACATTGATTTTTTACCTTTTCTGCATCAAACATTATACCCACCTCTTTATCATATATCCCTGTATTTAAAGCCATTTTTTGTAAGTACAAAAACCTTGTCAAAACCACAGTTTTTCACAAGTTCTATGGCTTTGTCATAGTTATCGCCAAGTGTTTCCGCATTGTGACAATCGGATGTTATAACAACATCGCAACCGCGTTTTTTAATTTCCTTTAATATAAATTCGGACGGATATATCTTGTTGTAACCACGGCTTATTGCCCCTGTATTTACTTCAAAAACAGGCTTTGTTTTTGAAACTTCTTCCAGAGCATCAATTACACATTTTTTGTACCAACCGGCATCTTCATCAAAAAATTTATTACCCTCATTAAACTTTGCCACAAGGTCGAAATGACCCACAACGTCTGCCCCGGTCTTATTAACAACGTCCTTAACTGTTTCATAGTATAGTTCTACAAAATCTCTAAAGCTGCCGTCAAAATACTTTTCCACATTATCCGCAAAAACATCATAATAGTCCACATCGTACCTTACGCCGTTTTTTTCAACATAATGTACCGACCCTATTACATAGTCATATTCCTGCCCGTCAGGAGCAAAATAGTAATCCCTTTCAAGCCCAAGTAAAATATCTGTTTGCGGATATTTTTTCTTAAGTTCATTTATTTCATTCACATATTTTTTTGTATCCTCTAAAGTCATACAATATGAAACATCAAAATCCATATACCCGTGTCCTGAAATACCTATGGATTCAAAGCCCTTTTCAATTGCTTTTTTTACCATTTCCTCGGGTGTACTTTTTCCGTCACAGTATGTAGTATGTGTGTGAATGTCTGAATAAATCATTTTGTCATTTTCTCCTGTTTAACCTTATGATCAATAATATGACGTGAAGCAAGCTCAGCCATTACATCATCAACACTTATACCCATTTCAACCATCATAACCATTGTGTGGTACATAAGGTCTGCAATTTCATATATTGTTTCTGCCTTGTCGTTATCCTTTGATGCAATTATAACCTCTGTGCATTCTTCACCTATTTTCTTTAGTATTTTATCGATGCCCTTCTGGAAAAGGTATGTTGTATATGAGCCTTCAGGAAGGTCAGCCTTTCTCCCTTGGAGCATCTCGTATAATCCCTGAACAGAGAATGTATTTTCTTCCCCGAATACAATATTTGTAAAGCAGGAATCAGTACCCTTATGGCATGCGGGCCCATCCTTTGTAACGGTTACAGTAAGGGCGTCCATATCACAATCTGCAACTATACTTTCGATATACTGATAGTTGCCTGATGTTTCACCTTTTCTCCAAAGTTCCTGTCTGGAACGAGACCAGAAGCAAGTTTTCTTTTCCTTAATACTTATTTCCAAGCTTTCTTTGTTCATATACGCAAGAGTAAGTACCCTTTTTGAATGTGCGTCTACAACTATTGCAGGAATTAGCCCTTTTTCATCAAACTTTAAATCATTTATATTAACCATTTTTACAACCTCACATTTATATTGTTATTTTTAAGTTCCTGTTTCAAATCCTTAATCTCAACTTCCCCAAAATGAAAAATTGAAGCCGCAAGGCCTGCATCAATATCTGGAATTTCATTAAACAAATCCACAAAGTGCTGGATTTTTCCTGCACCGCCCGATGCAATAACAGGAACATTTACAACCTCATTTACAGCCTTTAACATTTCAATATCAAAACCGCCTTTAACACCATCGGTATCAATACTGTTTACAACAATTTCCCCTGCACCGTTTTTCTCGCCCTGTTTAATCCATTCAATAGCATCAAGTCCTGTATTTTCTCTTTCACCCTTTGCAAATACACAAAATTTACCGTCCACACGTTTCACATCAACTGAAAGTACAACACACTGATCCCCGTACTTTTGAGACGCATCATAAATAAGTTTAGGGTTTTTAATAGCACCTGAATTTACAGAAACTTTATCAGCACCGCATTTTAAAACTCTGTCAAAATCATCAAGAGTGTTTATGCCACCACCAACAGTAAGTGGAATAAAAATTTTGCTTGCCACCTCTGTTAAAATATCCGTAAACAACTTTCTTCCCTCAAAAGATGCAGTTATATCATAAAACACAAGTTCGTCCGCACCACACTTGCTGTAAAATTCTGCAAGCTTTACTGGTGAAGATACATCAGCAAGGCCCAAAAAATTTACGCCTTTTACAACTCTGCCATCCTTAACATCCAGGCAGGGAATAATTCTTTTTGTTATCATTTTGCCACCTCTATTGCTTCTTTTAAATCTATGGCATTTGTATAAATAGCCTTACCAAGTATTGCACCATACATATTCATTTTTGCAAGTGCCTTTACGTCATCAATAGAAGACACACCGCCTGAAGCAATAATATCCATGCTATACTTCTCGGAAAGATATTTATAAAGTTCAAGGTTAGTACCCTCCATAGCACCATCCTTTGAAATATCAGTGCATATAACAGTTTTAACGCCATCTTTTTCTAACTTTGCAAACATGTCATCACAGGAGATTTGAGAAACCTCTGTCCAACCGTGAATGGCTACCATTCCGTCTGATATATCTACGCCTACGGCAATTTTATCACCGTATTTAGCAATCATATCCGTTGCAAACTGAGGGTCTTTAATAGCTATTGTGCCAAGTATAACACGCATTACCCCTGCATCTATATACTTTTTAATAACTTCCTCTGTACGAATACCTCCGCCCACCTCAATTTTAAGGCTTGTGTTATCCGCTATTTCCTTTACTATGTTATAGTTTGGATTGTTTCCATCCTTTGCACCATCAAGGTCAACAATATGCAAATACTTTGCACCTGCCTCCTCAAAGGACTTTGCAACCTCCAAAGGATTGCTACCGTAAACCGTCATGTTGTTGTAGTCGCCACGCAAAAGGCGGACTACATTTTTATCTTTTAAATCTATTGCAGGAAAAATATTCATCGTTTGTATTACTCCATTTCACAAAATGCCTTTAAAATTTTCATACCCACTTCACCGCTTTTTTCGGGGTGAAACTGTACACCATATACATTTTTATCCGCAACTGCCGCAGTAAGTTCTGCCCCATATTCCGTAGTTGCAATAACAGAACTTTCACAGTTTGCACCAAAAAAAGAATGTACAAAATATACGCAGTCCTCTTCATTTATATATTTAAAAATAGAACTTTTTTCTTTGTCTTTAGGAAAATGTAGACCATTCCATCCAATGTGAGGGATTTTGTAATTTACAGGTACAACACCCTCCATAGAAACAATATCACCTTTTATAAGTCCAAGGCCTTCGTGTTCACCATATTCAAAACTCCGTTCAAAAAGCATCTGCATACCAAGGCATATTCCAAGAAGGGGCTTTCCCTTTTTAACCTCATCAACAACTACATCCGACAGCCCGCTTTCACGAAGCTTTTTAGCCGCATCAGCAAAAGCCCCTACCCCCGGAAGAATAATTTTATCTGCCTTTTTAATTTCGTCAGGGTCTGATGTTAGAACAACCTCCGCACCAATATATTTAAATGAACTGTATAGAGAAAATATGTTTCCTACACCGTAGTCAACAATTGCTATCATAATAATCTCCTTTTTTATAAAACGCCTTTTGTAGAAGGTATCTCATCCTTGAAATTCTCATCAATTTTAACTGCTTTTGCCATAGTTCTGCCAAATGACTTGAACATACCTTCTATAATGTGATGTGAATTTTTACCTGCCAACTGTTTAAAGTGCAAGGTAACATTTGCATTTCTTACAAACCCAAACATAAATTCCCATACAAGTTCTGTGTCAAAATCTCCAACTTTTGCAGTTGGAATTTCCACATCATAACCAAGGTAATCTCTGCCTGAAACATCAACAGCACACATAATAAGTGCTTCGTCCATAGGAAGAATTATATCACCGTAACGGACAATACCCCTCATATCAACAAGTGCATCTGCAAAAGCCTTACCCAAAGCAATACCGATATCCTCAACAGTATGGTGGTAATCAACCACCACATCACCGTCGCATTTAACATCAAGGTCAAATCTGCCATGTTTTGCAAAAAGTGTCAGCATGTGGTCTAAAAAACCACACTTTGTGTCAATATTACTCTTACCCACCCCGTCAAGATTCAATGTAAGTTTAATATCTGTTTCTGCAGTTTTTCTGATAATTTCACTTGTTCTCATAAATTCACCCTCTTACAATTTCTTTTGTTTTTTCAACAAATATCTTCATCTGCTCATCCGAGCCTATTGTTATTCTGTTATAACCGCATATTTTTTCATTAGAAAAATGACGTACCAAAACACCCTTTTCCCTTAATTTATCGTATACATACTGTCCGTCAAAATCGGGATGCTTTGCAAAAATAAAATTAGCTTTTGAAGGAATGACCTCAAATCCAAGCTTTTCAAGTTCCTTAGTAGTATATTCCCTTGTGTTGCAGATTCTCCTGCAATTTTCCATATAATATTCATTAGAATCAACTGCCGCCTCACCTGCAACCATTGTTAGTCTGTTGATATTATAAGGATTTGTAGAATATTTTAATTTTTCCAAATCTTCTATAATACCTTCTGATGCTATTGCAAAACCAAGCCTTGCTCCTGCCATACTTCTTGACTTTGAAAAAGTCTGTACAACCAAAAGGTTATCATACTTTTTCGTCAAAGGGTATGCACTTTCACCACCAAAGTCAACATAAGCTTCATCAATCAACACAACATTATCAGGATTATTTTTTACAACCTCTTCTATTGCTTTAGTTCCAAGAGCCAGACCTGTTGGTGCATTTGGATTAGCAATTACCACCATACCATTGGCATTAAAATACTTCTTATAATCTATTGAAAAGTCATCCTCAAGTGTTAAGGTTTTGTACTTTACATTATGTAACTCTGCAAACACTTTATAAAAACCATAGCTTATTTCCGGGAATACAACTCCTTTGTTATCTCCACAAAAAGCCATAAATGCAAAGTTCAAAATATCATCAGAACCATTTGCAAGATATATGTTTTTTGCGTCAACGCCATGTAAAGCCGCAAGCTTTACTTTAAGTTTTTTTGCTTCAGGGTCCGGGTACAGTTTCAAAAGCTCAACCTCACCCTTGTTAACTGCTTCAAGCACCTCTTTTGACGGAGGGTAGGGAGATTCATTAGTATTAAGCTTTATATACTCCATATCCTTAGGTTGTTCACCAGGGGTATATGCTTCAAGATTTTTGTATTTAGAATTTAAAAATCTACTCATTATTTTTCATCCTCAAATCGTATTGTAGCACTTTTGGCGTGTGCAGACAAACCTTCCTTTTCGGCAAAGTATGCTATATCATCTGCCACCTTTGAAAGGGCATCCTTTGTATAATAGGTATACTGAGTTTTCTTAACAAAGTCATCTACAGAAAGGGGACTTGAAAACCTTGCTGTTCCACTTGTAGGTAGTGTATGGTTAGGTCCTGCAAAATAGTCGCCCAAAGCCTCAGGACAATATTTACCCATAAATATTGACCCTGCATGTTTTATGCTGTCAAGGTAATCAAATGGATTATCCACACAAAGTTCCAAATGCTCAGGTGCAATTTCATTTGCAATATCTATAACGCACTTAATATCATCAGCAACAATAATTTTACCGTTGTTATCTATGGAGGCTCTTGCAATTTCGCTTCGTGGAAGCAACGGTATTTGTCTTTCCAACTCATCACTTACCGCCTTTGCAAAGTCCATATCGTCAGTAACAAGTACGGCACTTGCCATTTTGTCATGCTCTGCCTGAGAAAGCAAATCTGCCGCAACAAATTTAGGGTTACAAGTATTGTCTGCAACTACTAAAATCTCACTTGGCCCTGCAATCATATCAATAGATACAATACCAAAAACCTGTTTTTTAGCCTCTGCAACAAATGCATTTCCGGGTCCTACAATTTTATCAACCTTTGGTATACTCTGAGTACCGTATGCAAGTGCAGCAACAGCCTGAGCACCGCCTACTTTGAATATTTTATCCACCCCTGCTATCTTTGCAGCAGTAAGTATAACAGGGTTAACCTTGCCATTTTTCATTGGAGGTGTAACCATCACTATTTCACTACAACCCGCAATTTTAGCAGGTATACTGTCCATTAAAACAGTTGATGGATATGCCGCAGTACCACCGGGCACATAAAGTCCTACCTTTTCAACCGGTATAACCTTTTGTCCTATTACAACACCATTATTTTCACTTATAATAAAGCTATTACGTACCTGACGTTTATGAAAGTTGCGTATATTTTCAGCAGCATCCTCTAAAATTCTTACAAATTCAGCGTCCATTGACTTATAGGCCTGGTCAATTTCATCTTCTGTAACCTGTAAACTTTCAAGCACAACACCGTCAAACCGTTCACAATACTCCTTCACAGCCTCATCCTTGCGTTCTATGACGTTTTTTATGATATCTGCAACAACATCTTCAATATTTGTCTTCATATTAACACGGCTAAAAATTTCGCTATTTGAAACCTCTCCGTATTTCATAATTTTAATCATCTTTATCAACCACCTGTTGTTCTAATCCTGTACGGATTTTTTCAATCATTTCATTTTTGAATTTATAGCTTGACTTATTTGCAATAAGCCTTGCACTTATTGGCACAATGTCCGTAAATGGTTTAAGGTCATTTTCCAGTAAAGTCTTACCAGTTTCAACAATATCCACTATAACATCTGAAAGGTCAAGAATAGGTGCAATTTCAATAGAGCCGTTAAGCTTTATAATATCAATATCCCTTCCTATACTTGCATAGTAGTTTTTTGCAATATTTTTAAACTTTGTTGCAACACGAAGGGTTCGGTCCATATTATCACGAAAGTCCGTTTTTGCCGCAACAGCCATACGGCATTTTCCTATATTAAGATCTAAAAGCTCATATACATCTGGTTCGTATTCAAGCAAAATATCTTTGCCCGCAACACCTATATCCGCTGCTCCTCGTTCTACATAAATTGCAACATCAGATGGTTTAACCCAGAAGTATCTTACACCAACTTCGCTATTTTCAAAAATAAGCTTTCTGTTATTTTCCTTTATGGACGGACATTCAAAACCCGACTTTTCAAACATATCATACACTTTTTCACCAAGCCTTCCCTTAGGAAGAGCTACGTTAATCATTGTTTTCAAGTATTTCAAACCCCCCGTCCTTAAGTCTTATAAGCTGTCTGTATTTTAAAGTTTCAGGAACAGTTTTGGAAGCAAGCACACTGTTGCCGTTATCCGTAAACATTTTAATTAAATTGGCAATAGATATTTCATCTGCATTTTGATCATATAAAAGCACTGTATCTACGTCATACTTTTTGGGACTTTCATTAAATCTCTCAAGCAAGTCAAGATATACTGCAAAACCAACTGCACCACATTTTTTGCCCATTTTTAGCATAAGCTTGTCGTACTGTCCGCCTGATAAAATACCACTTGGAATACCCTCTATAAAACCGCGGAATACAATACCGCTGTAATAATTCATATCATTTGCTATAGAAAAGTCAAGTTTAACAAATTTATCAAGACCTTCGTGCTTCATAAACGAATTTATCTTTTCAAGCTCCAAAAGTGCCAAATCAAAACCGCAATCCATCTGCTTTAGCTTTTCTATTACGCTGTCAAGACTTCCGTAAGCAGAAATAAGTTCAATAATATCCTCACAATCTGCCCCGTATTTATCACATATTTTTTTAATATCGTGAGTATTCTTTTCTCCAATACATTTTAAAATTTCTTCTTTTGCATCAGTTGGTACATCAATTTTTTCAAGCACTGCAGAAACAATACCCATATGAGAAATATCAAGAACGAAACTATTACTTATAGCATTAAGGCTTTTTGCCGCCAAGGAAGCAACCTCACAAATGTTGTATGTATCAATATCACCAATACACTCAAGCCCAGTTTGCATAATCTCCTTAAATGTATGTGTACCTTTTGAAACACGATAAACATTTTCATTATAATAAACCTTTTGTACACATCCCTTTTCTTCCTGAGTATTTTTTATAATAGAAAGTGTAACGTCAGGCTTTAATGCAAGAAGCTTTCCATTTGTATCATTGAAAGTTATAATACTATCGGAAATTAAAAAGTCCTTATTTTTCACATACAAGTCATATTCTTCAAACTTACTCATTTTATACTGTATAAAACCATATTTTTCATATAGTGAACGAAGCTCAAAAATAGCCTTTTCGTCAGTTTTCAATATATTTTCATAGTTCATATTACTCACCCTTTAATCTACCCAAAATTTCCTTATATCCACCTGTGCCATACATCAGGCATTTGTTTACACGGCTGATTGTAGCACTACTTGCACCTGTAATCTTAGCAATTTCACTGTAAACCTTTCCTTCTGCCAAAAGCCTTGCAACATCCATACGTTGAGCCAGATCCTGCATTTCTTTGATGGTACATATATCCTCAAAAAATTTATAGCAATCATCAATATTTTTAAGCGATAAAACCCCTTTGAAAAAATAATCCATATCATTTGTATGTGGAATACCCATATCTAATACTCCTTTACTTATGCACGCGAAGGTCAATCTCCGTATGCTTATACTTTACTTTCACATTTTATCACACTAAAGCGCTAAAGTCAACCCCTAAAATTTATAAAAATAGCGATATCGTCATATTTTAGACGATATCGCCAAATTTATTAATAAATATAGTCTATACTTGTAAATACTGCATTGTCAGCAGGAATGTTCATACCCGATATTTTGCTTCCGGTTGCAATAGTTGCATAAAATGTTAAACCCGATTTTAGCATAGGTTTATTTTTAGATATAATGTTAGGGAATACGTCGTCAAATGTTTTGCCATCTTCAACTTCATTAACAGTAACCTTAACCTTCATAACATAGCCTTCTTCAGATTCAACAACCATAGACGGATAGTAAATTGTTGTAATATCAGCACCAAACACCTTTACTCCCGTTATAACTTGTTGCAAGCAGAAAATAAATATTGGACTGTGGTTACGGGCAGTTTCAAAAAATTCCTTTGGTGTGCTGTTACACACCTTTCCGTTTTCATCAATATACTGACTGTTGTATACAGCATTTGGAACATCTGCTGCAACGTACATATATTTATCAGAATTCTTAGGATAGTTCGCAACATCCTTTTTAATTACAACATCTTTTCTTGAATCGCCATCAATGTTAACATCATACACTGAGTTCAAGCCTGCCAAAGAATCAAACTGCATAAGAATAAGAGCAAGGTTTTCAGCAGTTATAGATTTGTTTGGATAAATATTATTGCTATTATCAAGCTTTATACCAACTTTATATGCACCTGCAATATAGTCCTTCATATTTTTATTACTTATAGAAGAAACATCAGCATAAAGTTTATCTACGGCACCATCAACAACAAATATGCCGCTTTTGAAGTTTGCAGCAAATGACATAAGCGCCAATGCATCAAGGTTATTAGCAGTTGCATCATAGTAAGCTTCGTTCATTTTTTCTTCACCAAGGACATATTTACAAGCAGTATAGAATGCCAAAGTGTTAGGTCTGTTAACTGAATACTTTGTTTCCAAGCCATCAAACATAGGTGTTGATTTATCGTAAGCCAACTGCATAGCTACACCAACCAATTCACCATTAGTAAATGTTCTATCCGGATTATATTCACCACCTAATATATTAAGCCCTTCATACACCTCTTTAAGAATATTCTTATTTACAGTTTTTGAAAACTCTTTCTTTGATGAACCACTTTTTATATCTCTTGAACGGCATATAAGCGCAGATGCTTCTGCACGTGTAACACCATCACCAAGACGCAAGTTTACACCATCATCACCATTCATAATACCATACGAATATGCCCATGCAGCAGCATCAGCATTTGTAGATTGATTTGTAATTATAGATGGAGCCGTAGCCTTTTGGGAACCTGCACGTTTCCACAAAAGATTTATTACATCATTTCTTGTAATTGCAACATTAGGGTAAAACTTATTACCTTCCACATCCATATCGCTGTACATTATGTAGTCATAAGCCCAATGGCCTGAAATATCAGCAAATGCAGTTTCAAAAGCCTTGTCTGTTTTACCAATCATTTTTACAAATTCTGCCCTTGTAACATTAGCCTCAGGACGAAATGAACCATCA
Organism: Clostridia bacterium; assembly: GCA_045538345.1. Classification (GTDB taxonomy): domain Bacteria; phylum Bacillota; class Clostridia; order Monoglobales; family Firm-18; genus CAZNKU01. Next base: position 1,282 of record JAZSRE010000113.1, on the reverse strand, counting down.
GTATAACCATTAATTGTGCCATCCTTAACAAGGGTCTGTACATAAGACCACGCCCAATGTGAGGACTTCATATCAGTAAATGATTTGTCAGCACTTACTGTACCGAATGTACCAAACACCATTACGCATGCAATAAGTATAGATAAAACTCTTTTAAAAATCTTCATTTTTTATCCTCCGTTTATTTAAACAATTTATTTTTTGCTATATCAACTGCATTTTTGGAAATATCACATTTTAAAAGGTAAGCAGGAACCTTTGAAAACAACTGGTTCATCACAGACATCAAACGGTCAGATTGATGTTTAAACGGATAAATAGGAACCTCCCTCATCATCCTTACAAAAGCATCAACAGGTGATATTTCATCTATGGAACAGTATTTTCCACGTTCAATAAAAACCATGGCCTCAAGTGGAGCAAAATCATTTTCGTTAATTTCTGTTTTTCCGCTCCACGGAGTACCAAAAGCATAAGCTTTATCATCTATAAACCTTATGGCAGGCATATCATCATTTATTACAACTGTTTCAGGATAATATTTTTTCCACAAACCCGTATGAGTAGATTTGCCGGTGCCTGATGGTGCAGTAAACGTAACTGCCTTACCATCATACTTTATAGTAGATGCATGAATAACCATACCATCATAATTTAAAATAGATTGTTGAAACAAATTACCTAATATATTATATATTGCTGTGTCTGTTTCAATATCAAACAAATCAGACAAACTGCTGAATCTATATTTGATATCATTCCATTCAAAATTGGTATTCATTAAAGTAACTGTTTTATCAACCTCATCTATATAGTCATAAAACCCACAACCATTATCGGTTTCAAAATAGTATCTGCCGTCTTTTGAAACAAAAAAATCAGGAAGTGCATCATTTATATTATTATCATATATAAAATCAACATTAACATCTGACTTTCCAAAAGGAGAAACGGCATATTTTTGCAAACGTTTTTTAAAATATTTATAGTCCGCACCGTCAACAGACAGTTTCAAACCCGCAACATCAAAATACTGCATATCTTACCTTTCCCTTATATTATTTACATATATAATGATACTATATTTTATAAAAATAATCAATAGTTTTCATAAAAATGTCTCATCTGTTAATATGAATTTGAAAGCAAAAAATAAAAGGCTGATAATTAAATCAGCCTTTTATGATTTCATTTATGCATCTACTTCTTTAGTAGTACTGCTTGTAATAGCATACTGAGACACAGCATAATTTTTATCATTGTAAAGAGCATTGTTAATGAA
>JAZSRE010000085.1:0-3801 GCA_045538345.1 Clostridia bacterium | reverse complement strand
GCTATTCACTTTTCAAGGTTCAGTTTTTTTGCAGGAAATTAAGTATATCATACTATTTCTGCTGTGTCAACACTTTTTTATTCACTTGCCGTGCGACCTTTACATATTATCACATTCAAAAACCTTTGTCAACACTTTTTTTACATTTTTTTCAAAAAAATTGTCGAAGTTTTTAAATTTGACAACTTTGGATATTCTAACACCTCAAGCATGCAATGTCAAGCGTTTTTCAGCAAAAATTTTCCTTTTAATACTTTTGACCAAAAAAAGGAATTTTATACATTATTTATTAAACTTATTTACCATAAAATTTAAAAAAGGTACATTCAACGGAATGTACCTTTTGTTATGTTACTTTAAAAGCGAGTATCCATGACAGTTTATCAGGGCATCAATCTTTTTGCCCGATTTACATATAGGACAGTCGTGTGCAGGATAATTTTCATAATCACCAAGAAATTTAGGATTAAAGCAGGAATGGATCGGTATACCGCTTTTACTTGCATCATCCATAGAAAATATTGTGCAAATACCGCTTACTGTACCGCCGTAGTAATTAACCGCATCTATTGCAGCCTCCACTGTTTTGCCTGAGGAATACGAAACCGCAAGAACAAGCACATGCTTGCCCTTAACCATAGGGACAATATTATCCCTGAACATCAGCTGATTTGAATATGTAGTTTCGGGAGAAGTTACATAAATAGTATTATGTGCATTTATGCTTACAAAATTTGCCCTTGTAAGCTTGTCCGCAAGGCAAGCACCCACAACCTCCATACCGTCAAGACACAAAATTGTATCTACAATAGTAGAATGCATCAAATAAGTACTGAGCTCATCTGCCACTGCCTGTGCTTCAGACAAACGAGCTTTTTGTGCCGCAACGTCTATATAATAGTTGCTATGGCGGTCATTGGTAGCAAAGTGGCCCTTTGCAACACGCAGGTACAGATTTTTACGCTTTGTAGCATGTTTAAGGGACTGTAATGATCTCATAAAAAAACCTGCCTTTCAATATGTATATATACTACATATTCGTCAAAGGCAGGAAAAAACCCTTTTGAATTTTAAAATCTTTCCGCAAGGCTTTTTCTGTTTTTCCATATACCTGAAAGGAAATAAACCATACTTGGCAAAGCATATCCGTAAGGTGCAAGTGCATACCCAAGTACACATCCGTAAAAGCCCCATCCCAACAGGCAACCGAAAAGCCAGCTTAAACCTATTCTTAAAACTACGGCGTCAAGCATAGCAAGAACCATACCAAACTTAGCATTACCGATACCCTGAATAAAGGCACCGCTACCTCGCATTACCGCAAATGCAGGGAACATCCACAAAATTGCCTTTATAAATGTTGAAGACATTTGGTGAACCTCAACCTTGTCGGAAAACAACATAAACATTTCTTTTCCCAAAACAAGATAAAGCGTCATACAAATTACAGTGAAAATTCCCGAAAAAACCCATGCCCAATGTACAACTTTAATGGTGCGTTCCTTGTTGTCTGCACCAAAATTCTGGCTTATCATAGGTATTGCCGCATACTGAATACCCATAGAAATTTTATTTATAATATCGTCAATCCTCATTCCTACACCAAAGGTTGCGGAAGCCACAACGCCAACCTGGTTTATAAGTGAATTTACAAAAAGCATTGAAATATTTATAAAGCCCGACTGTATTGCCATTGGAGTACCAAGGGATATTATCATCCCTGCAAAATTTTTCTTTATGCGAAAGCTTTTAGGCTTAAAGTCAAAACCAAAAGCTTCCTTGCTTCTGTAAAGGTATATAACCGCAAAGCCAAATGCCACTGCCTGACCTATAATAGTCGCCCAGGCTGCACCTGCCACGCCCATACCCATATATCCTGTAAACAAAAGATCAAGCCCAAGGTTTATAACTGATGCAATTGCAATAAATATGAGAGGTCTTTTAGAATCCCCCATACCACGTAAAACTGCAGAAACCATATTATATCCCGCAGTAAAAGCAAGACCAACGGCACTTATAACAAGGTATTTAATTGCCATACCAAATGCCTCTTTTGGCATTTTAACGGCATTTAGCATAGGCACCCTGAAAGCCACAAACAACACAGAAAACAAAAGAGCAACAATTAAAAGTATAGAAAAAAGCGTACCTATAATACTGTTAAGACTTTCTCTTTTGTCAGAACCTATTGCCTGTGCCACAAGCACCTGCCCTGCATTTGAAAAACCAAGGCATATCATAACTGCAAAGTTTATAAGCTGACTGCTTTGTGAAACCGCAGCAAGCCCCTCAGTGCCAACATAATGCCCAACTATCATCATATCTATAGTTGTATATGCAACCTGAAGTGCATTTGTAAGCATAAAGGGTACCATAAATGCAAAAAGCAGTTTGGGAATACTGCCCGTTGTGAAATTTTTTGAAATTGTTTTACCCATTTTAAACATCTTCTTTATATTTGTTATTTTAACAAATGATATACTAACATATATTTAATATGATGTCAAATAAAAAAGGACGGTGATAACACCGTCCAAAAATTTATTGAATTATGCAAGTCCCATAACCTTAAGAACTATATAAACTGCAAACAATGCAACAGAAATCCACATTACTGCACTGATGTCCTTAGCCTTGCCGATAGCTAGCTTAAGAATAACCCAACCAAGGATACCGAACATAATACCATTTGCAATTGAATATGTAAGAGGCATCATAACGATTGCAAGGAATGCACCGATTGTATCCGCTGCGTCGCCGTCAAAGTCAACCTTTTTAACTGCTGAAAGCATCAAAAGACCAACATAAAGCATAGCAGGAGTTGTTGCAAAACCTGGGATTGCAAGGAAAATAGGTGCAAAAACAATTGCAACTATAAACATAACTGCAGTTGTAACAGCTGTAAGACCTGTCTTACCGCCTGCTGCAACGCCGGCACTTGATTCAACATAGCTTGTAACAGTTGATGTACCAAGGCAAGCACCAACAACAGTACCAACAGCGTCAGCCATCAAAGCACCGCCTGCTTTTGGAAGTTCACCATTTTCATCAAGCAAATCACCCTTCTGAGCAACACCGATAAGTGTACCTACTGTATCAAAGATATCAGTATAAAGGAATGTGAACACTACAATTGCAAAGCTCATAATGTTTTTAGTAACAAATGCAAAGTCAAACTTAAACATTGCAGGAGCAGCAAAGTTTGATTTAATTGCTTCCCATGAAAGGTTAGGAATTACTGAATAAACGCCGTTTGCAGGGTCCGGAACATACCAGCCAACAAGTTCGGCGATAATACCCAAAACCCATGTGATGATAATACCAAGCAAAATACCGCCCGGAACTTTAAAGTGTTGCAATACACCAATAATCAAAAGACCTACCAATGCAAGAACAACGCCTGCTGAAGCAATGTTACCCAAAGCAACAGTAGTTGCAGGATCCTGTACAACAATTTTTGCATTAATAAGAGCAATGATTGTAATGAAAAGACCAATACCTGCTGTAATACCGAATTTCAAGTTGTTAGGAATTTTGTTAACCAAAGCTTCTCTGAACTTGAATATTGAAAGAATCATAAATATAATACCTTCAATAAGGATTGCAGTAAGAGCTACTTCATAAGAATAACCCATAGCACCGCAAACTGTGAATGCAAAGAATGCATTAAGACCCATACCTGAAGCCAAAGCACCAGGATAGTTAGCAAAAAATGCCATACATAGTGTTGCAATTGCTGCAGAAATTGCAGTAGCCATAAAAATACCTGCCGGTGATGCACCCGGAATGCTACCAAGATAA
>JAZSRE010000176.1:0-4704 GCA_045538345.1 Clostridia bacterium | reverse complement strand
TTACATCCATTCAGGCTGTATATGTACCTGCCGATGACCTTACTGACCCTGCGCCTGCTACAACATTTGCACATCTTGATGCAACAACAGTTTTGTCAAGAACAATTGCATCACAGGGAATTTATCCTGCGGTTGACCCTCTTGAGTCGACAAGCCGTATTCTTTCACCTGACGTTTTGGGTGAAGAACATTACACCGTTGCAAGAGAGGTGCAAAGAATACTTCAAAGATATCAGGAACTTATGGATATTATTGCAATTATGGGTATGGATGAACTTTCTGATGAAGATAAGCTTTTGGTACAAAGGGCAAGAAAAATTCAAAGATTTTTATCACAGCCATTTACTGTATCCGAAAAGTTTATTGGTATACCGGGTGTTTATGTTCCTCTTTTAGAAACAATAAGAGGTTTTAAGGAAATTATTGAAGGTAAGCACGATGATTTGCCTGAATCTGCTTTCTTATTTGTTGGTACTATTGACGAAGCAGTAGAAAAGGCTAAAAAGGTGATGTAATGAAAACGTTTAAATTTGTTGTATCAACACCTGAAGGCAATTTGTTTGAAGGTGATGTTGTGAAAGTTTCCCTTCGCGGAAGCGAGGGCGATTTGGCAATAATGGCAAACCATACACCTTTTGTAACCTCGGTTGTTCCTTGTAAATGCTCCTTAGAGCTTGAGGACGGAATTTCTAAAAAACTTTTGGTTGAAAGAGGCCTTTTGAGTGTTCTGGCAGATAGTGTTACACTTATGTCAGGCAGTGCAAATTGGGAATAAAAATACAGGGACTGTAAAAGAAATTTTACAGTCCCTTTTGTATGTTTATTTAAACTTCCTAAACTTTATTACATAAAATTTTATGCCAATATCAAGCGCCTTGTCATAAAGTAAAAATATAATAATTCCCGCAAGGTACATTATACCTAAAGGTAAAGTCAGTGTAATTAAAGATTTTAGCATAAGATATGCAGTTGATGCAGTTGCAAGAGCATACAAAAGCTTTAGTATCTTTTTAAAAATCATTTTAATTTCAAAATGTTCAATTATATGCTTTACAACAGGATAGTATGAAGCAATTATAATATATGAAATTATTCCCATCGTTTTACCTGTAAACATAAAGCCTGCAAGGTTTACAACAGTAGCGGTTAAAAGCCCGTACTTTACCCCATACTCTTGTGTAGCAATATAGGTAAAAAGTGTGGATAGAAGGTATAAGAATATGGTAGTTGTTTGAAAAATGTTTGAAAGCATAAGGCACAAGATTGCCATAACACACATCATAGCACAAAAGCTTATTTTTTTAGACATATAAAATCTCCTAACAACATGAAATAAGGTCTCCGCCCATACATTCACAACAACAGTCGGCACAAATCAGATTGCTGCAACAATTACACATATCAGGGCCTTGTCTGTAACCGTAGGTGTTGCCCATTGTGTTGTATCCGTTGCTTCTCATTTTTATATTGTTAAGCATATTGCGGTATTCCATATTTGAAGGGTCCATATTGCATGCGGTTTGTATATGTTGTATACCCTCAAAATGCCATCCCTTTGATATGCACACAACACCCTTTAAGTAATGCCACTGGGCACTGCCGTCGTTGTTGCGGTTAAGCTCGGCATCCGCATCGGCAATTCGCCTTTGTTGAATAAGGCTTCTTACATAAGCAAATTTAGAGTCTGAACTTTGGTAACTGTATGAATTGTTATTCCGATGAGAGTGACTTTTGCTTGATGTAAGTATGTCGTAGGCCTCGTTAATTTCCTGAAGTTTTTCCTCCGCAAGGTCTGCAAGTGGATTATCCTTGTAGTTGTCGGGGTGATATTTTTTTACCAATTCTCTGTATACTTTTTTTATTGTGGCTTCATCGGCGTTTTCGCTTACGCCCAAAACTTCGTATGGGTTCATATTATGCTCCTTATAATTCGTCAATATTTTTCCTAAGACCAAGGTATATTATGTTTTCCAAAAGTTCCCTGTTCTTTTTTATATCCAGTAAATTAAATGCGTTTGAAATTTCACTTAATGTAAATATAAGTGAATTTTTTATGTTTTCCTTTAATTCTTCCTTATTAAAATTTGTTCCGTACATTTCAATAAAAGGATTGTAGTTTTTGTGCTTTATATCATCTTCAATATCTTTGTATGCATCAAGTATATAAATATACCTTCCTATGTGGTAACCAAGAAATGCCAAAGCTTTATTTTGCCCTTTTGCATTAAATATCCCTTCAAGCAATTTGCCGAAACAGTGGGCAACCTGGTCTATATTATTGCACTTTTCCTTTTCAAGTGTGCTTAAGTTGTCAAGGTTTTCCTTTATACATTTATATTGCAAAGGATGTTTTTTTGCAGTTTTTTTCATGGGTAAATAATATGCAACCAGTCCTATGCTTTTGAAACTGTGTTGGTCATACCAGTCATCCTTAAGCTTCATATATGTTAGAATTACCGACATATCCCCGCTGTATTCAATGCCTTTATCACCTTTTATAACAGGGCGTTTTGAAATGGGGTGTGCAATACAGTTTTGCATTTTAATATGTGGTTTTTCATCTTCAAGGGACGATATTAAAATTGCAAGAAAAGTCATATCGTAACTAAGACCAAAACGGGTAAGTTGGTTAAAGCTTTTTCCAAGCTGTTTGCAAAGTCCGCAGTAGTATCCGCGAAAGGTGTTGTAGTCGCAAACCCGAAGTAAGTCCTTGTATGCATTTACATATCCAAACATTTTATAACCTCAGTAAGTAATTATTTATTTTATAATATACCAATAATTGTAACAGATGGTTAAAAATTTGTAAACTTTATTTGCTTTACAACAATGTTGTTTTGTTATATAATATCCTACAGGGAGTGATTATTTATGCAAAAAGTAGAAAGCTTTGAACTTGACCATACAAAGGTAAAAGCACCTTTTGTACGCAAATGCTGTGTTCAGCAGGGCGAGAAGGGTGATAAAATAACCAAGTTTGACATACGTTTTACTCAGCCTAATGAGGCAGAAATGCAAAGTGAGGGTATCCATACATTAGAACACCTTATGGCTACTCATCTCCGCGAAAAAGCAGACTATATAATAGACGTTTCTCCAATGGGATGCCGTACAGGGTTTTATATGGTAACATGGGGTGAACACGAGGTTTCGGAAATTATAGAAGTTGTAAACTATGCTCTTAATAATGTGCTTTTGGATACTGAAATTCCTGCTATGAATGAGGTTCAGTGCGGTAATTACAAGCTTCATTCAATAGAGCTTGCAAAGAAGTACGCAAAGGATGTTCTTTCAAAAGGTCTTTCTGACAAGGTTTTTGGTTGATATGAATATTTATGGCTATACAGTAAAAATGCTTGAGGATTATTTTGCATCAATTGGCGAAAATACTGCCAAGGCAAAAATAGTTTTCAGGGCAGTTTACAGAGATAAAATTAAATCATTTGACCAAATCAATAATCTTGGTGATGCAGTTAAAAGTAAGCTTAAAAAAGATTTTGATTTTTCACAAATTCAGGTTGTTGCAAAATCCGAAAGTGAAGATACATGCAAATATCTTTTTAAACTTTATGACGGATGCACCGTAGAGACAGTACTTATGAAGCACGACTACGGCAACGGAGTTTGTGTATCCACCCAGGTTGGTTGTAATATGGACTGTGTTTTTTGCGAAAGCGGAAAGCTTAAAAAGGTCCGTAATCTTGAAACTTATGAAATTGTAGGGCAGTTGTGGTATATAATTGATGTTCTTAACATACCTGTCTCCCATGTTGTTTTAATGGGTATAGGCGAGCCTTTTGATAATTATGACAATGTAATGAACTTTATTGACATTATAACTGACCAGCTTGGTATTGGGGTTGCATCAAGGCATGTTACTGTTTCAACAAGCGGTATTGCCCCAAAAATAAGGGAGTATGCCAAACGAGAGGTTGTAAACAGCCTTGCCATAAGCCTGCATGCACCAAATAACGAACTTAGAAATAAGCTTATGCCAATAAACAAAGCATATCCAATAGAGGAAGTTATTGATGCAGTAAAGGTTTATGATGAAAATGGAAATAAAAAGGTTACCTTTGCATACATAATGCTTGATGGTATAAATGACAGTGATGAATGTGCAAATGAGCTTGCAAAACTTCTTCTGGGTATAAATTGCTATGTTAACCTTATTCCGTATAACAAAACACGTTCAACTGACTTTGAGCCAAGTTCAAAGGAAAGAATTGCAAGGTTTTTTGACATCCTAAAAAGTTATGGGCTTAATGTAACAGTCCGTCGCGAGTTTGGCGGAAATATGGATGCCGCTTGCGGGCAGTTAAGTGCGAAATACGAAATATAATTTAATAAAAGTTATTTTTATTAAAAAACAGATGTTGTTTTTGTGCTATTTGCATAAAAAAACTCTGTTTTTTTTCTTTTTATTGAAAATTCGACAAATTTGTGGTAATATTAACCTGTAAAAAATCTTTATTTGGAGGTTTATTATGGAAAAATTTTTCAAAATCAAAGAACGCGGAAGTTCTGTCAAAACTGAAATTATTGCAGGTATTACAACATTCCTTGCAATGTCTTACATTTTGGCAGTAAACCCAAGTTATCTTGGTAGCATTCCGGGTGCATCACCGGCAGGTATTTTTATGGCTACTGCAATTTCTGCAGCAATTGCAACACTATGTATGGCATTTTTTGCTAACTATCCTG
>JAZSRE010000112.1:0-5007 GCA_045538345.1 Clostridia bacterium | reverse complement strand
TGACGAAATACGAAAGGGCTTTTTAACCATAAAAGGCGGGCACAGAATAGGTGTTTGCGGTACTGCAGTTTTGAGGGATAATAAAATTTATAACATAAAAAATATAAGCTCTTTAAATATTCGCGTTGCCCGTGAATATATAGGATGCTCCGATTTTTTGGATTTTGATATAAAAAATCTTCTTATAATTTCACCTCCCTGTTGCGGAAAAACCACCTTGCTTCGTGATTTGTGCCGAAGAATAGGGTACAAAAATAAAGTAACGGTTATAGACGAGCGAGGGGAAATTGCAGGGGTATACAATGGTGAACCGTCTTTTCAGATTGGTGATATGACAGATGTTTTGTCTATGGTTAATAAGAAAAACGGCATAGAATATGCAATACGCAGTATGTCTCCTGACTACATTGTGGTAGACGAAATATCAATAGAAGACTGTGATGTAATAAAAAAATCCTTTTCCTATGGAGTAAATGTAATAGCCACTGCTCACGGAAATAATTATAAAGAGGTTTTTGAAAGGTTGGGTCTTTCGCAAAATGATAAAACCTTTAACCACATAGTTACCTTAAGTGATAAAAATGGTGTAGGAACAATAGAGGAGGTTATAAATATTGATTAAATTAATTGGTTTTTTAATTATTATGGTGTCTGCAACAAAAATAGGATTTGATTTTTCGGCAAAATACATATCAAGAACTAAAGAATTAAAAGCATTTATTTTTGTTTTGGAAAAGCTAAAAGGCGAAATAAAATTTTCGGGCAACACCATTCCCGAAGCACTTGAAAGGGTTTCAGGCATAAGGGTTTTAACTGTTGAAAATATGGTAAGTTACATCTGCAACAAGGTAAAAACCGAAGGTTGTTCACTTGATTTTGCCTTTAAAATGTATGTTGAAGATTATAACGCTTTGTCCCTTTCAAAAGAGGATATTGATGTTTTGACAAACTTCTTTTCCCTGCTTGGTACGGGGGATGTAGATGATGAAATAAAAAACATAAATTCCGTATCCAAAACAATTAATTTACTGTTGCAGGAAGCATTGGAAAAGGAAACAAAATATGTAAAACTGTACAGGACATGCGGTGTTTTGGCAGGTTGTTTAATCTCCATTATGTTGGTGTAGGCGGTGTGTTATGGATACAGGTATAGATTTGGTTTTTAAAATTGCGGCAATAGGAATAATTGTTTCTGTTTTACATAATTTGCTTAATCAGGCAGGGAAAAGTGAGCTTGGTATAATGACATCACTTGCAGGGCTTATGGTTGCACTTATACTTATTGTCCAAAAGGTAAGTCAGCTTTTTGAAACCGTAAAGAAGTTGTTTGAATTATGATTAAAATTGTTGTTGTTGCCTTAATAGGTGTTTTCGTATCTTTAGTTTTTAAAAACATAAATTCAAACATTGGGTATGTGGTGGCAGTTTTAACAGGTGTGCTTGTTGTATCTTTTTTGTACGACGATGCGGTAAACGTAGTATATCTTTTTAAAAGCTTTGAAAAAAGTTACGGCGTTTCGGAGGAACATATAAAACTTCTTTTAAAGGTTTTGGGCATTTCCTATATAACCCAGTTTGGAATATCGGTGGCGGAGGAATGCGGAGAAAAACTTATTGCAAAAAAAATAGAGCTTGCGGGCAAGGTGTTTATTTTATCAATATCCTTTCCAATAATGCTAAAGCTTTTAAACGCAATTATTAGCTTAATTTAAGGTGATTACATGAGAAAAATATTTTTGTGTATGTTGTTGGTGTTGCTTTTTTTAAATGTAAAGGCTTTTGCACAATACAATGTAGCCCAACTTGATGAAGGTACCGGGCAAAAAATTACCGAAATTTTTGAATTTTCCAATATTGATATTGATGTTATTGATTTTATAAATAAAATAACCAGTGGTAATTTTGATTTTAAAAGTATTTTCAGCCTTGAAAAAATCGCAAATCTGTTTGGGTATGAATTTAAAAATATTTTTAAGTTTATATCCCCTGTGTTTGTGGTTGTAATGCTTTCGGCACTAATTAACAATGCAGATGCAACACTAGGAAAGATTAGTATATCCAATATTGCAGTTACAGCCACTGTGGTACTTAGCCTTATAAATATTACATACGACGTAATTGAGTATACAATTACCGCAACAGACAAGCTTGTTATGTTTGTAAATGCCCTTTTGCCCATTTTGCTTACACTTGTTTTTTCTGCAGGCAAAATGGGGACATCTGCGGTGCTTAATCCGTTGATTTTATATATATCGGCAATTATAACTTTGCTTGTTAAGGACATTATAATACCCTTTGTGCTTATGTCTTTGGCGGTTAATTTAAGCGGTGAGGTTTTGGAAAAGCCACACCTTGTTAACCTTGGAGAGCAAATTACCAAAATACTAAAATGGATACTTGGTATAATATTTACCGTTTATATTGGTGTTGTGGGCATAATCGGTGTTGTTGCACCTAAGGTTGATGACATAACTTTAAAAACAACAAAGTATGCCGTATCAACATTTATTCCCTATGTGGGAGGTATGGTTGCAGAGTCGGTGGAACTTGTTTTGGAATGCTCCGCCATTTTAAAAAATGCGGTTGGTATAGCAGGGCTTTTAGGTGTAATTTCAATTGTTGGTATACCCTGTATAAGTATTGCAGTAAGATTTATTGTTGTTAATATATTTTCCTTTGTTGTAGCCCCCGTGTCTGGAAAATCGGTTATAAACAGCATAAACCATGTTGCCTCTTGCCTGGGAGTTATTTGGAGTATGAATGTTGTTGTGGCAGTTGTTTATATAATTTTTATTACAGTCATTATTTTCGTTGGCGGTGCATAGTATGGGTAGTGTAAGCTTGTTCGTAAAATCTATAATTATAATTTCTTTTTTATGGTGTCTTGGCGAAAGTATTCTGCCACATTTATCCTTAAAGAAAAATTTTAATTTTATATACGGAATAATTATTATATCAATGGTCTTTAATTTGTTTTTGAATTTTGATACGGAAAATTTGTTTGAATTTGAAGGAAGTATTACAGATACCCATCAAAGTAAAGAGTATTTAAAAGAAATTTATGAACAACGTCTTGAACAAGTGCTTAGGGATAAATATAAAAACAATTCTATAGAGGCTAAGCTTACAGATGACTATAAGGTTCATAGTATATACTGTGATGATACTGAAATTTATAACAAAATTATGAGGGACTTAAATGAATGATAAATTAAGGGATTTTCTTAAAAATAATTATAAATATTTAATTATTCTTGTAATAGGAATAATGATTTTGGTTTTTTCATCAGGAAACAGTGAAAAAAACCTGTGTACAAGTAATGTTGAAAAAAATTTGTGTAAAATACTTGAAATGGCAGACGGGGTGGGTGATGTAGATGTAATGCTTAACAGAAATGAAAACAACATTATAGAAGGTGCAATAATAGTGGCAGAGGGGGCACAAAATCCTGAAACTATGAAAATTATTCACGATTCGGCTGTTGCTATACTTGGTTTGCCCGATTACAAGATTCAAGTTTTAATAAAACATAAATAGAGGTGATTAAATGAAAAAAATTAAATTTTCAAGTATCAACAAAAGGCACCTGACTTTGGCAGGACTGGTTGTTGTGGTTGCAGTTGCAGGGTATGTAAATGTAAGTCAGTTTGAAGGTACTGTTGAAACAATAGCCCCTATAGAAAGCGGGGAGGAAAATAATCAGGCTGATGATGAATATACTTTGGCAATTATGGAAAGAGATAAAAAGAGAAGCGAAAGTATATCAGTTTATAAGGAAATACTTAACAATTCAAATTGTGATGCCGAAACTAAAACCAATGCCCAAAAAATGCTTACTGCCTCAGCAAAATATATAAGTGATGAAAATACCATTGAAAATAACATCAGGGCAAAGGGCATAGAAAAAAGCGTTGTTTTTATTGACGAAACAGGGGTAAGGACTATTGTTTATGAAACAAAGCTTAACGAGGAAAAAGTTTCACAAATCAAGGATATAATTGAAAATATAAGCGGTTTTTCTGCTGAAAATATAAAAATAATTGAAAATAAATAAAAAAATACTTTTTTTTTAATAAAATGTGTGGTAAAATATTACTAAAGAAAGGGGTTGCCTTAAAATGTATGAAGAAAAAATAATGGATAATACAGGTAAAATAAATATTTCCGAAGAGGTTATTGCAGTTGTTGCAGGCGTTGCTGCATCTGAGGTTTCCGGTGTTGCGGAAATGAATACATCCCTTGCAGGCGGTATAACCGAATTGCTTGGAAAGAAAAATTATTCAAAAGGTGTTAAAGTTGTAATTGAAGAAGACCAGGTTAAAATTTCTCTTTCCGTTACAGTGTGCTACGGTTGCAATATTCCTGATGTAGCAACAGAGGTTCAGGAAAAAGTTAAAAGAGAAGTTGAAACTATGACAAGTCTTAACGTTACAAATGTTGATGTTTTGGTTAATGGTATTGCTATGCCAAAGGCTGAAAAGGCTAAGGAAACAACTGAAAAATAAGTTGATTTATTGTATTAAGGTGTGCAAATTCACACCTTAATACTTTAAAATTAAATAAAAGTCTTGACAAGTAGCTTTGTTGATGATATAATAAACAAGTCGCATATATGTGGCATAATTTAATATCGCGGGATGGAGCAGTCTGGTAGCTCATCGGGCTCATAACCCAAAGGTCGTTGGTTCAAATCCGGCTCCCGCAACCAAAAATCGACATTCTTCGACAGAGGAATGTCGATTTTCCTTATTACCTATTCACTCTTCACTATTCCCTAAAAAGTCTTGTCGATTTTTGGAAAGTAATAAGTAATAGTGAATAAGGAAGAAGTTAAGGTGGCTTTGCTTACGCAAAGCTTTTTTTGATGCATCATTATTGTTCTGCTTTGCCACAATAAAAAAGCACCCATCAGGGTGCTTTTTTGTTGTATATGCAGAAACAGAATATGGTTTATGGATTTTGTAGGGTTATGAGCCCGACGGGCGAATAACTTGCTTTCGCACCGA
>JAZSRE010000184.1:0-1507 GCA_045538345.1 Clostridia bacterium | reverse complement strand
TTTACATAAATATATAAAAATACGTAAAAAAGCTTGCATATTTATGCACGATGTGGTATTATAGAGTATAATGCCACATTATTTTTTGATAAATACAGGTATATTACAGAGGTATATTTATGAAAAAGATTTTTATTGACGGTAAGGCAGGTACAACAGGCCTTAGAATTTATGAAAGACTTGAAAACAGAAATGATATAGAAATTATTACTTTGTCTGAAGAGCTTCGCAAAGACCCTGATGCAAGGAAACAGGCTATTAACAGTGCAGATGTTGTTTTTCTATGCCTTCCTGATGCGGCTTCAATAGAAGCAGTTGCTATGGTGGAAAATGAAAATACTGTTATTATTGATACATCTACCGCACACAGAACAAACCCTCAATGGGCTTATGGCTTTCCTGAACTTTCGGATGAATTTGAAGATAAAATAAAAAATGGCAAGAGGATTGCAGTTCCGGGATGCCACGCAAGCGGTTTTATTGCTTTGGTTTATCCACTTGTGGAGGCGGGGGTTTTATCAAAGGAGGCCTTGCTTACCTGCCATTCCCTTACAGGATACAGCGGTGGCGGTAAAAAGATGATTGCCGAATACGAAGAAGATGGCAGAAACGTTCTTTTAGACGCCCCAAGGCAGTATGGTATTGCACAGTCACATAAGCATTTAAAGGAAATGGTTAAAATAACAGGTGTTGAAAATGCCCCTGTGTTCAGCCCCATAGTTGCGGATTTTTACAGCGGTATGGAGGTTACTGTACCACTTTTTGCAAGTATGCTTGAAAATGGCGCAACAGTGGAAGATGTGAAAAAGATTTATGCCAAAAAGTACAACAGTGAAATTGTAAAGTATGTTGAAAATGCTGATGAGGAAGGCTTCCTTTCAGCAAACAAGCTTGGCGGTAAGGACAGTATGGAAATTATGGTTTGCGGTAATGATGAGAGGATTTTGCTTGTGGCAAGATACGACAACCTTGGAAAAGGTGCGTCAGGTGCTGCTTTGGAATGTCTTAACATTGTACTTGGAAATGAAAAAACGGCAAACCTTGATATATAAGGAGTATTGAAGTATGAAGATAATTGAAGGCGGAATTTGTGCCGCAAAAGGGTTTAAGGCAAGCGGTATTCATTGCGGTATCCGCAAAAATAAAACTAAAAAGGACCTTGCTTTGATTTTTAGCGAAACAAGGGCTTCAACTGCGGCTGTATATACAACTAATCTTGTAAAGGGTGCACCCCTTACTGTTACAAAAAATCATATTGAAGACGGTTATGCACAGGCAGTTATCTGCAACAGCGGTAATGCAAATACATGTAATTCAAACGGTATTGAAATTGCAGAAGCTATGAGCGATATACTTGCAAAGAAAATTGGTATAGATGCAAAGGATGTTGTTGTTGCATCAACTGGTGTTATAGGCCAGCCTTTAGATATTGAGCCTATTGCAGAGGGTATGGACGCATTGGTTGAAAACCTTGGCAACAACAGTGAGGATGCCGCAGAGGGCATTA
>JAZSRE010000109.1:0-3944 GCA_045538345.1 Clostridia bacterium | reverse complement strand
AAAAGCTTACGGTGAAATTGATCTTGAACAGGGTTTTGCTGTTTCAAGTAATGTGGCTTTTTGTATTTTGGGTGATAAGCTTGGTGGCGAAAAGCTTTTGAATATTGCCGAAAGATTTGGATTTAATAAACCTATAAATTTTGATTTTAATTATAGTTTAAGTACATTTCCCGAAAAAATTAAGGGTGATGAAAAAGAGGCGGCTTTGGCAATAGGTCAGGGCGAAATTCTTGCAACACCTTTGCAAATGGCTATGGTTACATGCGGTATCGCAAACCGTGGAGTAGTTATGACGCCATATATTGTTGACAGTATATGGAATAGTGAAGGTGACCTTATAAAGAAAAACTCGTCAAAACCGCTTGATAAAAGTGCTGACTATTTAGATACTGTTAAAATTGTTGATATGATGGTTAAAACTGTAAAAGAAGGTACGGCATCAAACGCTTCAATTTATGGTGTAGATGTTGCTGGTAAAACAGGTACTGCGGAAAACGAACAAACTATTTTGTCCAAGAATAAAGAACACACCTGGTTTGTGGGTTTTGCACCTGCCTATGACCCCGAAATAGCAGTTGTGGTTATGATGGAATACAGCGGAGGAACAGGTGGAGGAAACTGTGCACCAATAGCAGGTAAAATAATGAAAAAATATTTAAATAAGTAGTTGACAAACATTTCGATTTGTGATATGATAATACGGTATCCGCACGAAATTGGTTATAAAATGCCATTTGGCATACCTGTTAGGCGAGTTTTTAATTAAGGAGGTGCGTTTAGGTGTACGCAGTAATTGAAACAGGCGGTAAGCAGTACAAAGTTTCAGAAGGCGATGTTATTTACATTGAAAAGCTTGATGTTGAAGCTGGTGCTGATGTAGCGTTTGACAAAGTTTTACTTATCGGCGAAGGTAGCGAAGTTAAAGTTGGCGCTCCTGCAGTTGATGGCGTTTCTGTAACCGGTAAGGTTATCAAAAACGATAAGGCTAAAAAAGTTGTTGTTTACAAGTACAAACCTAAAAAAGGTTATCACAAGAAACAGGGACACAGACAGCCTTATACTAAAGTTGAAATTACAAAGATTAATGGTTAATTTTATTTAATTACTTATTCAGAGATTAGCGAGGTGAAAATAAATGGCTCATAAGAAAGGTGTCGGTAGTACTAAAAACGGCAGAGATTCAGAGTCCAAAAGACTTGGTGTCAAGAGAGCTGACGGTCAGCCAGTATTGGCAGGTAACATCCTTGTTCGTCAGAGAGGAACAAAAATTCACCCTGGTATTAATGTAGCTAAGGGTAAGGATGATACTTTATTTGCTCTTGTTGACGGTAGAGTTAAGTTCGAACGTAAAGGTAAAGATCAGAAACAGGTTAGTGTTTATACATTAGCTCAGTAAGTTTTTAAGAGGACTGTTATAATTTTAACAGTCCTTTATCTTTTTAATAAACTCGGAGGATTACGATGTTTGTTGATATTGCAAATATAACAGTTAAAGGTGGACACGGTGGTAATGGTGCTGTTGCGTTTCACCGTGAAAAGTATGTTGCTGCAGGCGGTCCCGATGGCGGAGACGGCGGTAAAGGCGGCAGTGTTATTTTAAAAGTTGATACAAATCTGGCAACCCTTATGGATTTTCGGTATAAGAAAAAATATGTTGCCGAAAACGGAAAAGACGGTTCAGGTCTTAAAATGAGGGGTAAGTCGGGTGAAAATCTTGTTATCTTTGTGCCTCTTGGTACTTTGGTAAAGGATGCTAAAACTGGCAAAATAATTGCAGACCTTAATGAAATTGATTCTGAATTTGTTGCCGCACGTGGTGGTAACGGCGGTTGGGGAAATGCCCATTTTGCTACTGCTACAAGGCAAACTCCAAACTTTGCAAAAAGCGGTAAAAAAGGTCAGGAAAGAGAAATTGTGTTGGAACTTAAGCTTATTGCAGATATAGGCTTACTTGGTTTTCCTAATGTTGGTAAGTCTACTCTTTTATCAGTTGTAAGTGATGCCAGACCTAAAATTGCAAACTACCATTTTACAACACTTATACCTAACCTAGGTGTTGTAAAGATGTTTGATGATAATATTATTATGGCAGATATTCCCGGGATAATTGAAGGTGCAAACGAGGGAGTTGGTCTTGGTCACGATTTTCTCCGTCACATTGAAAGAACAAAACTTTTGATACACGTTGTTGACGTTTCCGGATGCGAGGGCAGAAATCCTGTCGAGGATTTTGATCTTATTAACAGTGAACTTGAAAAATACAGCAAAGTTTTATCTGAAAAAATTCAGATTATAGCGGCAAATAAAACTGATGTTTCGGAAGAATTGCTTGATGAATTTGCTACGGAAATGTCAAAAAGAGGTTACAAGGTTTTCCCAATATCAGCGGCTACAAACAAGGGTGTTGACGAACTTTTAAAGTATGCTTACGAACAACTTAAAACAATTCCTGAAACACAGTTTGAAATTGAAGAAATTGAAGCCGATGTTTTAGAATTAAGTGATGATTTTGTTGTATACGTAGATGACGAGGGCGTATATAACGTTGAAGGCGAACAGGCTGAATATATAATAAATTCAACTAATTTTGATGATACTGAAAGCTTGAATTATTTTCAGCGTGTACTTCGCAAAAAAGGTATTATTGATATGCTTGAAGATGAAGGAATAAAAGACGGTGATATAGTTCGTATGGCAGATGTTGAATTTGATTATTATAGGTAGGTGATATAGTGGCAGAATTAAATAAAAAAGTTTCTGTTGAAGTTGTAAAAAGACTACCCAGATATTACAGATATTTAAAAGCCCTTATTGATGAAGGAATAGTTAGGATTTCTTCTCAGGCACTTGGTAAGAAGATGAATGTTACTGCATCACAAATTCGTCAGGATCTTAATTGCTTTGGTGGTTTTGGACAACAAGGCTATGGTTATAATGTGGAAGCACTTTATAATTCCATAGGTGAAATTTTAGGGCTACACAATGGTCATAAAATCATTATTATTGGCGCAGGTCATCTTGGTCAGGCGCTTATAAATTATAAGTCTTTTGAAAAGAGAGGATTTAAAATTGTTGGTGTTTTTGATGTTAAGGATGACTTGGTAGGCGAAAATCTTGGTGGTTATGAAGTTTTGCACATGGATACAGTTGGTGATTTTATTAAGGAAAATAATCCCGATATTGCGGTTTTGGCAATTCCAAAAGCCACAGCAAACGATGTTGCAAAACAACTTGTTGGTTTTGGCATAAAAGGTTTTATGAATTTTTGTTATGTAGATATTGATGTGCCTGATGATGTGTGTGTTGAAAATATACATCTTTCGGATACGTTGATGACATTATCATACAGACTGAAAAATACTAAAAATAATAAGGAAATATAATTACAAAAATATTGACACATGTATAAACAGTAATGTATAATATTTTGTGTGAAGAGGCACTGCGAATGCTTTCGCAGTGCTTTTTTAGTGAATTTATGCGGAGGTTTTTATGAATAACATACCTGAAATGTTTGGTAGCCTTGTTTTTAACGAAACAGTTATGAAGGAAAGGTTGCCACAAGATATATATAATGCAGTAAAAAAGACTATTGAAGAAGGCAAAACACTTGACCCTAATGTTGCGGGTGTTGTTGCAAATGAAATGAAGGAATGGGCAATAGAAAAAGGTGCAACACATTTTACACACTGGTTTCAGCCTATGACAGGCATTACTGCTGAAAAACATGATAGCTTTATTTCCCCCGCGGAAAATGGAAAAATTATAATGGAATTTTCAGGTAAAGAACTTATAAAAGGCGAGCCTGATGCATCAAGCTTTCCGTCAGGTGGCTTACGTGCTACATTTGAAGCACGAGGCTACACTGCCTGGGACCCTACATCATACGCATTTATTAAGGATGATTCGCTTTGTATTCCAACTGCATTTTGTTCTTATGGGGG
>JAZSRE010000147.1:0-14179 GCA_045538345.1 Clostridia bacterium | reverse complement strand
CTACATTTTTTTTGCATTGTAAATATATTTTAAAAATTTTTTAAAAAAACAAAAAAGTATCGTCTCCGATACTTTTTGTTTGTTTATATTGTTAAAACGAAATTCTCATTTTCCGTAAAATCAATTTTTACATTTGTAATGTACTTTTCACCTGGCTTTAAAATTTTAAGTTCGCCATTTTTTGCACTATTATCTCTTCCGTCAGGGTAACAGTTTGCAGGCTCAAGCCCCAAAACATAATCCTTTTCACCCATCATTTTCCACTGGATAAATTTATCAAGGGTTGATTTATCAAAGCCAATTACAACACCCTTGTTAATTTCAGGGTTATAAATTCCGACAGAAGCCATACCCTGTTTTTCCTTTACATCATAATAATAACACATTTCTTCATAGCCTCTTTGAGGCTTTTCCATAACAAGTTTGTTTGAAAAGCCCGACTGTGCGTGTTCATTCCTTGCTATTGCCTTGTTATGAGGAACAACAACCTTTGCCTTTTCAGAAAGAAGGGGATAACCCATATTGAAATGATACAACAGCATCAATGGTGATTCAACACTGCCGATGTTTTCAATTACGTCATTTATTTCAACTTTATTTGAGTTTTTATATATAATATATTTTCGATCTAACGAAAGCTTTGGTGAAAATAAAAAGGCATCCGTCAAATGTGCAAAAACAGTTATTTTTTCATCATCTTCAGTGTAATAATAATTATCACAAGAAATATTGGAAACTGTGCCATGCATTATATGACTTTTAAAAGCCTCCTTCGTCATAGTAAGCGGGTGCCACATAACCTACAGGGGCAAAATACCCCATATTATCACCTTTAAAACTAATGCGAGAAATATCCATACATCTGTCGGCAGAAAGAGTTATCTGAAGCCCTTTGCCATTACGGATTTCCAAAATATTCATACCCTTACCCTTGCCTTTGGCAATAATCAATTCTTCAACACCGCAAACTTGTGATAAATGTCCAACATAATTTTCTATAAAAATCCCCTTATCTTTTGAATTTTTTATATTTTACAAGTTTAAATTTTAACTTTTCCTTAACAGAGTGTAACCCTTTTTTACTGAATGAAACTGCAATAAAAACAGGTTTGTTTACAATTTTCAAAACAAAAATCAAAGGGCATAACACCATCTTTTTAAGCATATTAAAAACAAAACACAAAAACTTCACAACATATTTGCTTATGGTGTTAAAATAAATACTCACACCTGCAAAAATACCCAAAATCATATAAAGCCGTACTTGCCCGTCAGTAAATTTTAAGCACACCAGAAAAACGGTTAATGTAATAATTATCCAATAAACCAAATCCTTAAAAAAACAAAAAACTACCCCTGTTTTCTTAAAAAATTCCAAAGCCCTGAGAGTATCAAACAAAAAAGAACATAAACTTCCTACCACAAAAAAAACAAGGAATTCAAAAAGCTCAGCATATATGCCGTTATACATAAATGCACCTATTTAAACATTTTGGCAAGGAAGCCTCCCCCTGTTCTTCCCTTAAAGGAGTGATTAAAAACACAACTGTCAAAATCACCCTCAACAATAAGCTCACCCGTATCAACATTAAGCTTGCTTATATGAAAATCCCTGCCTTTTACCACAAGTGCGCCTGCACAGGTAATTGCGGTAAAATCACACTCGTCAAATGTGTCAATATCCAAAACCCCCGACACACTAAGCTTTCTTCGGTCCTCAAGTATAATGTTGCATTTTTGAACATCCTTCTGGCTTTTTCGTTCTTCCATACAATCACTCCCAATATATTATAATTAAAATATATTGGAAGCATAAGTCAAATATTACAAAATAACCCTGTAAAGGTCGGCAGCGTCGTTTTTAAGAACATGTTCTGCTACATTTAAAATTTCGGCTTTAAAAACCTTTTCACCAAACTTTATTTCAATTACATCTCCTGCCTTAACATCCAAAGATGCTTTGGCAACACGGCCGTTAACACAAACTCTGCCCTGGTCACAGGCTTCGTTGGCAACGGTACGCCTTTTAATAATTCGGGAAACCTTTAAAAATTTATCAAGTCGCATTATAGTACTCCTTAAATCAAATGAAACTTCTTCATAACACCAAGTATTTTATCACCTTTTGGCAACATTTTAATATCGTACTCATTAAATGCTCTTACAATAACAAGCATTGAAAAATAAACAAAAACTGCAACAATTATAGAAATTGCCATTCCCGCAAAAGTACCCATAGATGAAGTAAATTCATACACATAGTAAGTTATTGCACCCATAACAAGCCCCGAAAAGACGGGCTTTACAATATATTCAACTATACCAAACCTACACTTTGTTTCCTTTATAATCCAAAACATATTAAGAACCATAACAGTAAAATAACAAACCATAGTTCCAATAGGTGCACCGTCAATGTTAACAGAAGGTATAGCAACAAGGTTGTAGTTAATCAAAACCTTTATAACACCGCCTATAAACATATTTACAACAGGCACAACAGTCTTTCCGTAAGCCTGTAAAATTGAAGTAGTAATCTGAAGCAGTGAAACAAATATAATAGAAACTGCAAGCTTTTGCAAAAGTGCAGTAGCCAAAATGTCATGGAACACGACTCCAAGTATAGGCCCTGCAAGTACGTACATACCAATAGCACAGGGAATTGCAAATAAAACAGTAAGCTTAATTACAGTATTTACCGCATTTTTTGCACCCTTTTCATCCTTTTTAGCAAGTGCCCCCGCAATTACGGGAACAACACTCATACCAAGTGCAACCACCATAGCAAGAGGGAAGTTAAAAAGAGTTATAGCCTTACCTGTATAAAGCCCGTACAAAGATGTAGCAAGTTCAGGGCTTACAGCCACGCCGTTAAAGTCGTTGATTTTTTCAATTACAGTACCATACTTTGCCAAAAATTCCGGGGTAACACAGGTAATATCCTGCAGCCTTCTCATTACTGTAAACATATCTGCAAGGTTTGTAAGCGAAGATACCGAAGCACCAATTGTAATAGGCACTGCAATCTGCACAAGTTTTTTTCCTATGGAAAAGTAAGAATCCGCCCTTTGCCTCGACAAAGCTTTTTCACCCTTTTTGCGGTATATAAAAAGGGCAACCAAAAGTGTAACAAGCCCTAAAAAAGTACCCATAGTTACACCAAAAACCGCACCTGCGGAAGCTTTTTCAACAGAATGGCTTATAAAAAGCCATGCAAATAAATAACCAAAAACAAGCTTGCCTACTGCTTCAGACACCTCAGAAACTGCAGTAGGGTACATATTGCTTCTGCCCTGAAAAAAACCGCGTATAACTGCCATAAAAGAAACGCACAAAACCGCAGGGGAAATTGCGCGTATTGCCATAGCCGAGCTTTTGCTTGCAATAACTGAAGCCAAAATGTCCGCACCAAAAAATAAAAACAAACTGCCCGCAACACCTATAACACAAAGAACTGCCATTGAAACTTTAAAAATACGTTCCGCCTCTCTTTGTCTGTCAAGGGCTAGGCTTTCTGCAACCATTTTAGAAATGGCAGTAGGGAAGCCTGCAGTGGCAACAATAAACATAACCGTATATATTGAATAGGCTGCATTAAATATACCCATCCCCTCATCATCTATAAGATGAGCAAGAGGTATTTTGAAAAAAGCACCTATTAATTTTACCAAAAGACTTGCCGCAACAAGGATAAATGCACCCTGTATAAACGATTGCTTTTTATTATCAGACATTTCAAATCCTCCTATACCTAACATAATATTACTACATCTTAAAGAAAATAACAAGAAATTTTTAAAAAAAGCTTTATTTTTATTGTTTTTTCTGTTATAATTATTGTGTATATTCTTATGTAAAATACAGATATTAAAGGTGATATATATGAAAAAAATTTCAAATATCTTTTTGGTAATGCTTTGTTGTTTTTTAATGGTTCCAAACTTTGCCTTTGCAACAGACACTGTTTATAACGAAGCAGGCAATCTTACATACTATTATGATGACTATAACATCAACACAAAAATGACAATACCCACAGTTGATAAAGACAATGCAGTTGAAATTGCAAAGGACTTTATAAACCGCTTTGCTGAAGAAGTAAAAGCCCACATCAACACCCAGGTATATACAATAACCTTCAACAAAACTTCACCCTATGGGTATATTATAACATTCCCTCGTATAATAAACAATATCATATATGATATTGACAACGTTTCTTTATTTATTGACAGTAAAAACGGCAAGGTTGTATCCTACTCCAAAAACTTTGGCACACACACTTTGGTAGAAGGTGACGGTAACATAATAACCCTTGAAGAAGCTCGGGAAAAATATATAACCGCCATGGGCATAAAGCTTCAGTACAACAAAAAAATTGAGGGCGATAAAATAATACCATACCTTGTATATACAGCAGATAATATACTTATAAACGCAAACTCCGGCAACATTATACCATCCCCATATTTTATACCGGGTGATGGCTATTTTGACATTGTAAATACTGCCCAAAAGGTTTCGGAATATGTAGACAACCAGGATGTAATTTCCATTTCCCGTGCAGATGAATTTGTCCGTGAAATTAAGGAACTTAACGTGGCGGAAGAATATAGCATAGCCTCTGTTGACTATTTAAAAAACTATGACGACACATACCTTATTTCCCTTTTATACAAAAACGGTTTAAACACCAAAGAGGTTACCTTAAATGCAAAAAACGGGGTGCTTGTTGAATATAACGACAACTCCTTCCATACAAACCAATATAAAACAACCTCACCAGAAGAATTTTTAAACACATATTATAAAGATTACGCCAACACCGTAATTAAAAGAAAAAGCACAACCTCAAACCAAAGCGTATTTTTGTACGAAAGGCTAGTGTATGACATTCCATACAAAAGCAACGGCATATACGCCTGCTTTGATGACGGCAAACTTACAAAGCTTTCTTTTGCATGGGATAATGTAGAGTTTCCGTCCGCCCAGGAGGTAATTTCACCCAAATATATTTATCAACAGTTTTTTAAAAAAACAGGCCTTGATTTAACATACCACAAAAGGGAAAATGGTGCCTTGGTACCCGTATATAAAAATGCATCATCAGGAACTGGGATTTATGATGCATTTTCAGGAAAACAACTAAATTACGACGGCAGTCCATACTATTCAGCAAAAGAGCTTAGCTACCTTGATGCAAACACCCATTATTCTGGCTACGCCGCAAAGGCACTTTCTTCATGTGACATATACGTTTCCTCAGGTAACGTGTACCTTGAAGATAACATTTCCCAACAGGAATTCCTGTTGCTTTTAACAGAATTTATAAATGGCACCAAGCCTATTATTAATACAACAGGTGTGCTTACCCCCGACCAGCGTGAAATGCTTTATGCTTATATGTACGAGCATAACATTCTAAAAAGATCGGAAACAGACTATATGTCATTTGTAACAAGAGCAGACGCAGTTAAATATTTTTTAAGAATTTTAGGCTACGGCACCGTAGGCGATATGTCAGACATATACATACCCCACTTTGTTGATTGGGAACAAATTCCAAAAGATGCAATAGGCTATGTTGAACTTGCAAGGGCACTTAAGATAATAAACGGGTCCTACGGCAACAAATTCAACCCAAATGAATATATAACCAATGGTGATAGCCTGATTATAGTATACAACTATCTTAAAACCCAGGAGTGATTTTGTGATATACAAACAAATTATAGAAGAAAGATTTATTAAGCCTCTCCTGACTAAAAATACAGGCTGTGTTGGTGTGGAGCTTGAATTTCCCATGCTTAATATGCAAAAACAACCTGTTGACCAAAAGGTTGCCAAAAAGCTTTTGGAATTCTTTTTGCAAAACGGCTTTTGGGTTGAGGATACAGACACTTTCCTAAACCCTGCCTTTATAGTAAACAAGGATGGAGATTGTATTTCCTTTGACAATTCATACAACAACATTGAATTTTCAATGAATTACAACCAAAACCTCCTTGAAATTAAAGAAAGGTTTGAAAATCTGTTTTTAAAGGCACAGATTTTTTTGGATGAATACGGCTACCTTATTACAGGTATGGGTACAAACCCCTACAAAAAATATATTACTCAAAGCCATGTAAGCTACCCCGTATATAATATGGTAGACGGGTATCTTCACAAATTTCAAAATGGAAATACACATAATTATCCCGACTTTCCCGCATACCTTTCTTCGGTGCAGACCCATCTGGACATAACTTCTGATGACCTGCCCAAAACCGCAACCCTGTTTGCAAAAATCGACTTTTTAAGAGGTATGCTTTTTTCCAATTCTCCCGACTTTGAATTTTCAGACACATTGTGTTACCGTGACAGTTTGTGGGCAGACAGTGCCTTTGGCATTTGCAAAACAAATACAGGTGCGGTGGATGAGGAATATAAAAATTTATCTGATATTTCAAAAAGCTTTTACAAAAGGTGTATGTTCAACCATATAAGAAACGGAGAATATAAAATATTCTTGCCGATAAGTATAGAAAATTATTTTAAAAATAATCCGCATAAAGACATTGAACAATTTTTGTCATTCCGCCATATTGAAATAACCTATCGTGGCACTTTGGAAATTCGAAGTGATTGTGCACAGCCTCTTTCGGATGCGTTTGTTCCTCCTGCCTTCAACCTTGGTATTGCACATAATATTGATGAGGCAATTAGAAGGACTAAAGAATTTTTCGGCGGTAAAAAATACCCAAATTCATACCTTAGAAAATGTGTTTCTCAGGGTATGGGAATTAAGGAATTTTCAAAAGAGCAACTTTCATCCTACGCATGTGATATGGCAGATATTGCCTTTGATGGTTTAAAATCAAGAGGCTTTGGTGAAGAAAAGCTTTTAAATTCACTTTACAAAAGGGCAAAAACCCTAATATGCCCTGCCATGTACACACTAAAAAACAAAGAAAATATAGATAAAGTAATAAAAGAATATTCAAAATTATAACGGAGCTTTGTTATGGATTGTATTATCTTGGCATTTAAAGTGGTATTTCCCATTTTGGTATATGTTACAATAGGCTATGTAGGTAAGCTTTTAAAACTGTATGACGGCAAAACCATTAAGGTTGCAAACGACCTTGTTTTTAAAATTTTTCTGCCATGCCTTTTGTTTTACAACATATACTCCACTAAAATTGAAGAAATACTTAATATAAAACTAATTATATACGCAGTTACTTTTATTATACTTTTGTTTTGTTTGCTTATGGTAACAGTACCGCGTTTTATAAAAGAAAACAACAAGCGAGGCGTATTTATACAGGGGGTTTTCCGTTCCAACTTTGTTTTGTTCGGCCTGCCCGTTACAACCTCAATACTCGGTGAAAACAACGTAGGCCTTACCTCCTTTGCAATAGCCTTTGTTGTACCCCTTTACAACATACTTGCGGTTATTTGCCTTGAAACCTTCAGAAACAATAAAATAAACATAAAAGATATTTTAAAAGGAATATGCAAAAATCCACTTATAATATCTTCTTTTTTAGGTGTGATATTTTTAGCACTCAATATAAAAATGCCCGTTATTGTAAATGATGTTGTAAGGGACCTTTCAAAAGTAGCAACCCCACTTGCACTTATAGGTCTTGGGGGCTCATTTACCTTTGGTGCTGTTAAGGGTAATATAAAAACTCTTTTGGCATTGCTTATGCTAAAACTTGTTGTGGTTCCTGTTACGGCAATATCAATAAGCTCCTTTATATTTGGTTTTAAAGGTGCTTGTGTTGTAACACTCATAAGTGTATTTGCATCTCCCACTGCCGTTTCTTCATTTACAATGGCAGAAGGTATGGGAGGCGATCGTGACCTTGCCGCCCAGACTGTAGTTTTTACATCAATATTTTCAATTCTTACGGTGTTTTTAATTGTTGCCACAACAAAATATTTAGGTTTATATTAATATAGGAGACTAATATGGATAACAACTTTTTAGCCATGATAAAACTGTTTGCATACGGCTCTACGGGTAATATGCAGGAAATGTCATACGATTTTGACTGCAAAAAAGTAATGGATTACGCCCAGGAACAAGGCGTATGGCAAATTGATTTTGTTGCACTGCAAAAACTTCAAAAAGAAGGCAAAATACAAGCCGATAGCCTGTGGTTTGATAATACAAACCTGCAGGTTGTTATGTCGTGCCTTAACAATTCTGCCACACTTGAAAAATCACATAAAATTATGGCAGACCTTAACAAAGCAGGCATAAAAAACTGCCTTATAAAAGGCGAAACACTTGCAAAGCTTTACTTTAAGCCCGAATGCAGAATATCAGGTGATACAGATGTTTACATAGGAAATGGCGACGACAAAACCGCCTGTGAAATTTTGTACAAACATGGATATACCATTGAACCTAAAACTGATAATTCAAACCATTACAACTGCACCCATCCAAGGTTTGGGGAACTTGAACTGCACACAACCCTGTACGACAAAATTATGCACGACATCTGGTTTTACAATATAAATATAGTTGAAGAAGAATATATAAATTGCGGAAATTACAACACCTTAGGCTACACAGACGGTTGTCTTTACGTAGTACTTCACGCCATAAAGCACTTTCTTTCTGCAGGCTTTGGAGTACGTCATATTATGGACCTTTTGCTTTATATGGAAAATCATTATGACAAAATGGATACACAAAGATTTTTTGATATAATAAAACAACTTAAATACTTCCATTTTGTTGAGGTTATGGCAGGCATAGGCGAAAAGTACTTTGGAATTAAAAGTAAGTTTGACGCCTGTTATACAAACGAGGAAGTCCAAAATGTTATGGAGGAAATTTACAAAGGGGGTATATTCGGCCACAAGCGTAACGATTTCAACACCTTTGGTATATATACAAATATGTTGATTTCAAGCCGTACAAACCAAAACCCAGAAAAAGTTATGGAAAAATGGAGAAGAAAAAATGCCATAAAAGCTCTTTCCTTTTCACCATCGCAAATGTACAGACATTATCCATACTGCCAGAAAAACAAATGGCTTTTGCCTGTTGCATGGTGTAACCATACAGGGTTTATTTTAAAAACCGCATTTACACGCATAGGACTGGTAAAAGAAATTCTAAACTATAAAACACCTGGGATTGATGATGAAACACAAGAAAAAATCAACCTTCTAAAAGACCTTAAAATTATATAAATAAAAAAAGCTAAATCTTAAAGATTTAGCTTTTTTTAAACTCTATTTGCGAAAGTATTATACCCGCAAATATAAGTACGCATCCAAATATTGCAGGCGGTGTAAGCTTGTCACCCAAAAGCAGCACACAACCTATTGCACAAAAGACAGATTCTGACGAAAAAATAATTGCTGCCGCAGTAGGCTCGGCATTTTTCTGCCCCACAACCTGCAATGTGTATGCAACCCCAGAAGACATTATGCCCGTATATAAAACAGGTATTAAAGAAGAAGCTAGCCCCTCCATCGAGAAAATCGGAATTTCAAACAAAACTGCACATAATATACTTAGTACCGACACAGTCAAAAACTGTACCGAAGAATACATAATGGGGTTTACCTTGTCCACAAATTTATCTATTACAATAATATGCAGTGCCCAGAATATTGCACCCACAAACAACAGTACATCCCCAAACTCAAGTACAGGTGTACCTACAACGCTTACAAAGTAAAGCCCAACCACAGCTAAAATTGCACCTATCCAGGTATTTAAATTTGTCTTTTTACCCATAAAAATACCAAATATAGGTACAAGCACAGTATATATACCTGTTATAAAACCCGCCTTACTTGCCTGTTCAATAAGTACAATACCAAAATGTTGAAGATTAGAGGCGGTAAAAAGCACACACCCTGTTATTGCACCATAAACAAATGTGTTTTTAACCCTTTTTTTATCCAAAATCCCTTTGCGTTCAAAAATAAGTATAACAGGTATAAGTGAAAGCGAGCCTATTAAAAACCTTACTCCGTTAAAAGTAAAGGGGCCTATGTTTGCAGACTTTTGTGCCACAAAGGCAAACCCCCAAATCATAGCCGTAAGTATAAGCATTAAATTTGCGGAAAATTTCTTGTTCATCATAAACCTCCATAAAAAAAAGACGGTGTTTATACACCGTCAAAAATTATAACACATTAAGGTTTTAAAATCAAGTTAAATTTCCGCCCAATTTGCAGGGTAGGTAACATACAAAAATCGTGCAAAGCCCTCTACGGAAAACTGTATTTTTGAATTTTTAGGTATCAAAATTATCTCACCCTTTTTAGCGGTGGTTACCCTGCCGTTGCATATAATACTTAAAGTGCCATCAATTACATAGTCTATTTCATCATAGTTAAGTGTCCAGTCAAAGGTTGTATCTGTCATTTCCATAATTCCGCACCCAAGGCGCGGACTTTCCTCAATACTAAACACATCCCTTGTAAAAACCTTATCCTTTGGGTTGCCTGTATCAAGCCTGTCCTCTTCCCTTACTGGAATTTGTGGGATTTTCACACTTTTAACACCACAGTTACAGGTCATTTCACTTACAATTTGCCTTACCCCTTTTTCAATCTCTGTTTTTTCTATATTCATTTTCTCTCTCCAAGTGTTTTATTAGAAATAAAAATTGCAAGCACGACTGCACTTATGCCTGCCACAAGCTTTCCTGTAATCATAGGCACAATCATAGACGAGTCAAACCCTGCCGTAAAGCCAAGGTGGTCGCCAAACACAAAAGCGCCCGAAACTGCAAATGCAAAATTTATAATTTTACCCTTGTTGTCCATATCCTTTATCATACCAAAGGTGGGTATGGAATTTGCAAGGGTTGCAACAATGCCCGCAGCAGCAACATCATTCATACCCACAAACCTGCCAAGCTTTAAAAGAGGTTTTCTAAACACCTTTGTTACAACAAAAACAAGAGGAAATGCCCCTGCAAGTACTATTGCAATATTTCCCACAATCTCAAAACCATCTGAAATAGGGTTCATGCCCTTTATAACCGTAATTCCCGTTAAAGCTTCAACAATGCCTGCAATAAGCCCAAGTGTAATAACCCCAATAATAAATTTGCCGAAAATTGTAAAGCCTTTAATTAACGCATCCTCAAACTTCCAAAGCCCAAGTGCAATAAGAATTGCAATAATTATAATAGGCACAAGATTTTTTATAACCATAATCAATGGAAATCCTGCCACAAGCCCTCCCACAAAAGCACCTACGGGAATGGTTATAACCCCTGCAAGCACGCCTGTTGCAAGAAATTTGCGGTCCTCTTCCCTTATAATACCAAGGGCTATTGGTATAGTAAAAACAATGGTAACCCCCATCATAGCACCTACAATAAGCCCTCCAAACTGCCCTGCCTGAGTAGTTTGGGCAAGCTCTTTTGCAAGAGATGCTCCTCCCATATCGTTTGCAAGTATTGTACCCGCAAACATTGCAGGGTCTGCACCAAGAAAATTAAAAACAGGCACAATCACAGGCTTTAACAAATTTGCAATTACAGGTGCAAGCGTAATAATCCCCACCATTGAAAGTCCAAGAGACCCTATTGCCATAATACCCTCTTCAAACTTTTCACCAAGACCAAACCTGTTACCTATTATACGGTCAATTGCACCTAAAACCGCAAAGGCAACCATAATATAAATTATAACCTTATCTATACTCATAAAACTTCCTCACTTTCAAGAGAGTCTATAATACCTACTATTGCCGCATCTATGGGGGCATTTTCTGTTATGTGGGCAGAACTTCCAAAGGTTATAAGCACCTTATCCCCCACCCCTGCCCCGACACGATCGGTTGCAACAATAAGTTTTTGATGAGTTTTAACAAGTAAAAGCTTGCATCCGTTTAAGCTTTCTTCCTTTTTAGTTGCCCATACACTTCCCATAACAGTACCTATTATCATAAGCATATTTCCTCTGCTGAATTTATAAATTTTACTCCAAATCTTTTTAGCCCTTGTGCATAGGTGCAGTATAACTGAAAAATATCTCTGTCACATATTTTTTTATACACAAGTCCAGATTTTAAAACATATACAGGCTTATTTTTCAAAAACGCCCTGCATAAATCTTCATTTATTCCAAGTGCACACTCCCCAAGCATTTTAAGAGGCATATATGAAATTAAAAGCACATCAAAATCTTCATATTTTGAAACCAATTCAAACTTTTCGGGCAAACAGTCTGTGTTTCCCACAACTGCCACCCGTATCATCTTATAATAAGGCCTGTATTGCCATTTTTAAATCCACAGGCGTTTGCCTCATCGTAGTCAATATGCACGGATGTTGAAAACTTATCACTTATTCTTGCCACTATATCGTCAAATATCAGTGGTCTTTCACCAAATACCTTTATTTTTAAAACCTCATCATTTTTTACGTTAAACCTTTTTGCATCCTGAGGGGTTATGTGTATATGCCTTTTGGCAACTATAACCCCCTCATTTTTTTCAATGGAATTTCCCCCTGCACTTATTATGCAACCGGGTGTGTTATTAATATCCCCGCTTAACCTTACAGGTGCATCTATGCCCAAAACACGCGCATCAGTCATAGAAAGCTCTACCTGGGTTTTGTTACGGCAAGGCCCCAAAATCGCCACATTTTTCAAAATCCCCTTTGGCCCTTTTACATCAACACGTTCTTCATAGGCATACTGCCCGGGTTGAGAAAGTTCCTTTACAATTTTAAATTCATAATCCTTACCAAACAAAATGTCTGCATCCTCTTTTGAAAGATGCACATGCCGGCCTGAAGCCTCTACCATTACACCCGCTTTTTTCTTAATTTCTTCTGCTATGGCGTTTATTAAAGTATCTATTTTAAATCAACTCTTTTCCTTTATGTGTTTGCACATCATAATCCAAAAAGCCGATGAAAGTCTGTTAAGTGCCATTATAATATCATCTCGGCTTACGTTTTTGTTTTCATCCTTAAAAGCATCGTAGGCAACAAGTTCTGTTTTACGCGCAAGGGTACGCAGTTCGTTTAACTTAGCCACCATCTCACCATACTTGTACGATGGCAAAAAGTGGCTTACGCCATAATGTTTTGTAGAATGGTGAGAATGTTCCCTAAGCTCGTCCCATGTAAGCCCTATCAACTTGTAGTCACCCAAAGGCTCACCCGTTATCTGCACCCTTATTAACTTTCGCACCAGAGCTATAATATCCTCAAGTTCGGAAACTACGCCCATATAACCCTCTTTTTGTGCCACTATCTGTACGCATATTATCTTTGCCTCCAAATAGTCCAAAGCTCCGCGGTATTTTATAACAGGGTGGTCTTTAAATACAAGAGTATTTCCTCTAAGGTGTGTCATATGCTCGGGCTTGTTGGTTAAAACTCCCCCAAATACAGTGTTAAATTCCCCTCTGTTTTGACTTATAGCCTCGTGAACGAGTTTTTTTACATATTCTTCATTTATACGCTCCATAAAAAGCCTCCGCTTTATTTATTGGGCAAAATATTGTCAACCTCAGCGTGAGGGCGTGGAATAACGTGTACTGCAATAAGCTCTCCAACCCTTTCGGCTGCCGAAGCACCTGCATCTGTTGCCGCCTTTACCGCACCTACATCCCCACGTACCATTACGGTTACAAGTCCGCTACCTATATGCTCTTTACCCACAAGTGTAACATTTGCTGCCTTTACCATGGCATCTGCCGCCTCTATTGCACCAACAAGACCTTTTGTTTCTACCATACCAAGTGAATTTGTATTAGCCATTTTTTACTACCTCCGTTTTAAATTAATTTTTTCATTACAGAATTTACAATATATTCAACCATATCGGCTGTTACATTGCTTTTATTTTTTCGTATATCTGAAATTTCACATTTGCCAAAAGCCACTCTTTTAATGTTTATAAGGTCAAGAGGTCCTATGTTGTTAGTGGTTGACCCACCGCCCACAGAACCACAACCCAAAGTAAGTGCAGGAAAAAGGTTTGTAGTTGCCCCCACACCGCCTAAAGATCCGTAGGAATTTACAATAATTCTGGATGCGGGTATTACCTTAGCAAAACTATCCACCAAATCCGCATCAGTACAATGCATCATAAAGCTGTGGCCTGCGCCCTCAAAACGCAAAATATCAACACATTTTTCCAAAACCTTGTCTATGTTATCCTCTACATAAAGGGCAAGCACAGG
>JAZSRE010000081.1:0-3701 GCA_045538345.1 Clostridia bacterium | reverse complement strand
TGATTGTACCTTCGACATCGTTAACTCTAACAACGAATACGTCGATTTCTTCGCCCACCTTTACTATATCTTCAGGTGAAACAGACGGATCTTCTGTAAGCTCTCCAACAGGAATAATGCCGTCAGCCTTTGAACCAAGATCAACATAAACCTCTGTTGGTGTTATGCCGATAACAATACCTTTTACGATATCTCCTGTTTTTAGACTTACTAATGATTTTTCCAATTCTTCAGCAAAGCTGATTTCGTCTGTTACTTCCATTACTTTTTCTTCTGACATTTTACTAATGACCTCCTTAATTATCCATTCCGGTGTTGAAGCTCCTGCCGTAACACCGATGTTACGGTTACTCCAAGTCTCATTAGGTAACTCGGAAACCGTTTCTATATGATATGTATCAGCACAACGGCTTCTACAAATATCAACTAATTTTTTTGTGTTGGAGCTGTGTTTTCCTCCAATTACTACAACAGTATCAACAGATTCAGCCATTTTTTCTGCTTCAGTCTGCCTATCTTCCGTTGCACTACATATTGTATCAAAAAACTGTACTGTTTGGCAAGATGTTTTTACAAATTTCTTTATATTATTCCAAACTTTTAGTGAAAAAGTAGTCTGTACAACCATACAAACAGGTTTTTCTATGTTAATTTTACCAAAATCTTCCACAGAAGAAATAATTGATGCCGTATTGTTACACCAACCATTTATACCAATAACTTCAGGATGATTACTATCACCAACAATTACAACCTGGTTTCCATCATTATAGCATTTATGAACAATATTATGTATTTTCTTCACAAACGGACATGTTGCATCAATTATATTACATTTCTTTTCTTCCAAAACATCATAATATGATTTTGGAACACCATGAGTTCTGATAATAACAGTGCTGCAATCTGGAATACAATCAATATTATTAACTGCATAAACACCTTTGTTTTCCAGATATTCAACAACTTGTTCGTTATGAATAAGCGGACCCAAAGTATAGATTTTTTCACTATTTTTATCAGCTGTTTCAGTTACTATATCCATCGCACGCTTAACGCCAAAACAAAATCCGGCATATTTTGCAAGTTTAATGTTCATTTTCAACACTCGCCTTTAATTCATCATAATAGCAACACTTTTCTTCAACCATACTAAAAACTTCATACATTAGTTCGTTTGTTAATTTTTTATAGTCATCACTTGACATTTTTTTATCATAATAATCTGTGTAGTATATTGGTTGTCCAAAAGTAATTTTTGCGCCACCAAACAATCTAAGATTACTTAATCCAACCGGTATTATAGGAACTTGTGATTTAATTGCAAATAAAATTGCACCTGATTTAACATCAGATAATTTTTTGCATGAACGGGTTCCCTCTGGAAACAATACCAATGGATTTTGGTTTTTTAATATATTGATACATGATTTCATGGCTTTAATATCACCACTTCCACGATCAACCGGAATACAACCGGACGATTTTAAAAGTGAAGCAAAAACCTTATTTTTAAATAGTTCGGATTTTGCCAAAAACTTAAGTTTATTTTTTACAAAACCGGCAATAATTAAAGGATCATGAAAATGTTTATGATTACCACAAAAAATCATACCGCCGGATTTTGGAATATTTTCCAAACCTTCAACTTTTGCGAAGAAAAAAATCTTGTAAAATATTTTTATAACTGATGTTAAAAGATTATAAATCAATACCTGTATTCTCCTTTATTAAATTCAAAAGATAATCAACAGATTGTTCGTATGTATAATTACTGTTATCGAAAATTATTGAATCCGCAGCAGGCTTTAGGGGTGCAACCGGTCTGTTAGAATCTTGTTCATCTCTGTATGCAATATCCTTTTTTATATCTTCCAAATTACAATCAATTCCTTTTTCCAACATTTCTTTATAACGTCTCTTTGAGCGTTCCTCAATAGATGCGGTAAGAAAAATTTTTAAAGATGCATTTGGAAGAACAACTGTACCAATATCCCTTCCATCCATAATTACATTATTTGTTTCTGCCATTTTTCTCTGTATAGACAAAAGAACATCACGAACTTGAGGAATTGCGGAAACATCAGATGCTCCCTTAGAAACTTCAGGTGTACGGATATAATCGGTAACATCAAAACCATCAACATACACATGTTGAATTTTATCAACATATTTTAATTCAAAATTTGATTTTTTAGCCAATTCTACAATTTTATCTACATCTGTTTTTGTATCAAACTTATTTTTTAAAGAAGTGTATGCCAAAGCACGATATATAGCACCTGTGTCAACGTATACAAAATTCAATCTTTTTGAAACTTCCTTTGAAATTGAACTTTTTCCCGCACCTGCAGGTCCATCAATTGCAATTGATATATAATTCATTATTATCACCTTCTAATAAATATCAGACTAAGTTATTATACATCATTTTTATAAATTAAACAATAGTTATTTTACAAAAAATCTGCCTAGGATTTTAATGTCCGAATTCAATTTTATCTCATTTTCATAAAACCCTTTTAAATTGTCTGAAATTACTGATATACTAACAATATTATTAATACTAGATTCTCTTGAGTCAATTTCAATTACTGAATTATCAAGAATTTCAATTTTATTTTCAAATGAATCAAGAGTAGAAATTTTTTCACCATTTTGCAGAACAAAAATATTCTTTGACGGATTAGTTATTTTTAATAAAATATATCCGGTTGGTTTTTCCTGTTCATAAAAAACATATTGTGTTTCCATGTCATATAATCTAGATAATTTTGGCCTTAGAAAAGTATTTTTTAAAAGTATTTGAGTTATTAACATAAGCACAAACACAGCTATAAAAAAGAATTTAAACAACCTTTTAAAAATACGCATAATACCACCTCAGTATTAGCATATTTTAAAATTTATAATTTATACATTTGTACCCGCAAGGTACGCGGTACTAAATGCAATTTGCAAATTAAACCCACCTGTATAAGCATCAACATCAATAACTTCACCGCAAAAGAATAATCCGTTTACAATTTTTGACTCCATAGTTGAAGGATTAATTTCTTTTGTGTTTACTCCGCCACGTGTTATTATAGCTTCTTCAATTGGGCGCACTCCCGTAATAGTAAATTCTAAAGACTTAAGCAAATTACATAAAGTTAACCTTTGTTCTTTGCTTATTTGATTTACCTTGGTAAAGGGTGATATTGAGCTTAAATAAATAATTGTATTAATTAATTTATTTGGTAAAAGGTCATCAAGTGAATTAGAAAAATTTTTGTTTATATTTTTTTCAAAATCACGTTGAATTCTTTTATCAAGTTGTTCAAATGTAAGTGCAGGCTTTAAATCAATATATATTTTATAATTGCTATTTTCAATATCTTTCAAATTGGAACTTGCACTTAAAATTACAGGACCTGACAACCCATAATGTGTAAAAATCATTTCACCGAAATCTTCATAAACACATTTTGAACCTTTTTTTATTCTAATAGCAACATTTTTAAGTGATAAACCCTGTAAATCTTTAACATAATCTTCTTTAACCAACAATGGTATTAATGATGGCCTTGGGCTAACAACAGTATGTCCAAGATCCTGTGCAAATTTATATCCATCTCCTGTTGAACCGGTAAGCGGATATGACGCACCACCTGTGGCAACAATCACACTGACACAATCAATTTTTTTGTTAATTTTGGTAT
>JAZSRE010000159.1:0-2565 GCA_045538345.1 Clostridia bacterium | reverse complement strand
GAAAGAATACTTTTATCTGGTAAATTAGATAAGAATATACAGGAAACCGGTAATATGAAAAAAGTAAGTTTTTTTGTATGTCCACAGTGTGGAAGTATTATGTATGGAATTGGAAATTGTCAGGTTGTATGTTGCGGAAAGCCTGTAAATTCCATAAATAGTGAAATTTGTGATAATGAACATATCATAAAAGTTTCAGAAATAGAGGACGATTTTTATATTGAAATGGAGCATGATATGACTAAGGATCATTTTATAAAATTTGTTTCATACGTAGGTGTAGACAGAGTTATTATGGTACGTCTTTATCCTGAACAAGGTTCAACAGTTCGTTTGCCAAGAATGTTTAAGGGGAAAATTTATTTTTATTGTACCAGGCATGGATTATATGAATATAAAATTTAAAGTATTTTAGTTAAAACACATTATTTTTTAATGTGTTTTTTATTTTGGACATGGTTTTTTTATCAAAATAACCATAAATAAACAAGTTTTTTGTTAAAATTGTCACAAAGTTAAATTTTTTACAAAAATGCTTTATTTTTTCTTGAAAATATGTTATTATATTATATAATGTGTTTTTTGTGTAAAATTATCGTTTTTTATACTATACGCATTAAGTTTAATACAATAAATTTTTATTTTAGGAGGATTGTTGTATGGCTCATATTAGTGAAGCAGGAGTTAAGAAAATTTGTGAAATCTGTGATAGATACACAAATGAAAAAACTCCACTTATGATGATTTTGAGTGACATTCAAAATGAGTACGGATACATTCCGCTAGATGTTCAGCAGATTGTATCAGAGAAGACAGGTATTTCTGTAGCAGAAATATATGGTGTTGTTACATTCTATTCTTTCTTCTCATTGGAACCTAAGGGTAAGTATGTTATCGGTTGTTGTATGGGTACAGCTTGCTACGTAAAAGGTGCACAGCTTGTTATGGACAAGTTCTGCGAATTGCTTGGTATTTTACCTGGCGAAACATCTGCAGACGGTATGTTCACAATTGATGCTCTAAGATGTATCGGTGCATGCGGTATTGCTCCGGCGGTTACTATCAATGGTAAGGTTTATCCTAAACTAAGCGTTGATCAGGTAGCTCCTATTGTTGAAGAATATCGTGCTATGGGAGGTGCAAACTAATGAAAACATTTGCAGAATTAGATGCTAAAATATGTAGCTGTACAGAGGCTCTTAACAGTAAGATTGATGGTTCAAACGGCAAACGTGCAATTTTGCTTTGCGGTGGAACTGGCTGTTTATCCTCAAACTCCATGGATATAAAAGACGAGTTTGAAAAACTTATTGAAAAAAATAATATGGGAGACAAGGTAACTGTTAATATTGTTGGTTGCTTTGGTTTCTGTTCTCAGGGTCCTTTTGTAAAGATTTTCCCTGAAGATACACTTTACAGACTTGTTAAAGTTGAAGACGTTGCTGAAATATTTGAAAAAGATATTATGGGTGGCGAAATCGTTGAACGTTTGTTGTACATAGAGCCTAATACAAACGAAAAAGTTGCTAAACAGGAAGATATTAACTTCTATAAGAAACAAAAGCGTATTGCTCTTCATGGCTGTGGTGTTATTAACCCTGAAGACATTAACGAAGCAATGGGCGAAGGTGCATTCCAGGGTCTAAAACGTGCTTTGTCAATGACACAGCAGGAAGTTATAGATGAAGTATTGGCTGCTGGTCTTCGTGGCCGTGGTGGCGCAGGCTTCCCAACAGGTCGTAAGTGGTCATTTGCTTTTGCTAATGATGCTGACCAGAAATATGTTGTATGTAATGGTGACGAAGGTGACCCTGGTGCATTTATGGACCGTTCAATACTTGAAGGTAATCCATTTGCTGTGCTTGAAGGTATGATGATTGCAGGCTATGCTATTGGTGCAACAGAAGGTTATTTCTATGTTCGTGCTGAATACCCAATTGCTGTTAACCGTTTAAAACTTGCTATTAAGCAGATGAACGAAATGGGCATTTTGGGTGAAAATATTATGGGTACAGGCTTTAGCTTCCAGGCTCACATCCGTTTGGGGGCAGGTGCTTTTGTATGTGGTGAAGAAACAGCTTTGCTTAACTCTATTGAAGGTAAGCGCGGTATGCCTCGTCCACGTCCTCCGTTCCCTGCTGTTAAGGGTCTATGGGGTAAGCCTACTATTGTTAACAATGTTGAAACTCTTGCATGTGTTCCTTACATTCTTCGTGAAGGTGCTGAAGCTTTTGCAGGTTGCGGTACTGAAAAATCAAAAGGTACTAAAGTATTTGCTTTAGGTGGTAAGGTTAACAATGTTGGTCTTGTTGAAATTCCTATGGGTACTACACTTCGTGAACTTATTTACGACATCGGCG
The DNA here is from genome assembly GCA_045538345.1 of Clostridia bacterium. Taxonomy (GTDB): domain Bacteria; phylum Bacillota; class Clostridia; order Monoglobales; family Firm-18; genus CAZNKU01. Next base: position 205 of record JAZSRE010000159.1, on the reverse strand, counting down.
GTGGTATTCCAAATGATAAAGAATTTAAAGCTATTCAGACAGGTGGTCCTTCAGGTGGTTGCTTGACAGCAGAAAGCCTTGATGAACCTATCGATTTCGATAACCTTGTTGCAAAGGGCTCAATGATGGGTTCAGGCGGCGCTATCGTAATGGATGAAGACAACTGTATGGTTGACGTTGCTAAATTCTATATGGAATTTATTTG
>JAZSRE010000179.1:0-1728 GCA_045538345.1 Clostridia bacterium | reverse complement strand
ATTAAAAAAGCTAACAAAAAGCGCTTGGCTGAGTACGTTGCCAATAAAAACGGCATAGAGCTAAACTGCGATTCTATATTTGATATTCAGGTAAAAAGACTTCACGAATACAAACGCCAGATGCTTAATGTTTTGCACATTATATATATGTACAGAAAGATTAAGTTTGAAGGCTTAAAGCCGCAACCAAAGACATTTATTTTTGCGGCTAAGGCTTCAAAGGGTTATTATATGGCCAAGGAAACAATACGCCTTATTTGTGCCCTTTCCGATATGATTGAAAAGGACCCTGATGTACGTGATTACATTAAGGTTGTGTTTATTGCAGACTACCGTGTATCCTTGGCGGAAATTATTATCCCTGCTGCAGATATTTCCGAACAGATTTCTCAGGCAGGTAAGGAAGCTTCCGGTACAGGTAATATGAAGCTTATGATTAACGGTGCGGTAACTTGCGGTACAATGGACGGTGCCAATGTGGAAATTTATGAGTCAGTTGGTCCTGAAAACATCTTTATTTTCGGCCTTACAACACCTCAGGTAAATGAACTTTATGCAAAGGGCTACAATCCACGCACATATTATGATAATAACAAAGATATCCGTGATGTTATGGAATTTATTAAAAACGGCGGTATTAACGGGCAGAAGTTTGATGCTATATACGACAGCCTTATGAATAAGGACCCTTATATGTGTTTTGCAGACTTTGCATCATACTGCGAAATCCATAACGAAATTGACAGGGTTTATGCTGACAAGGATGCATTTACAAAAATGTCTCTTAAAAATATTGCAAATGCAGGTATGTTTGCTGCAGACCGAAGCGTAACAGATTATGCCGAAAACATCTGGCACACAAAGCCTGTAAAATAATTAAAGTTAAAAGGTACAAGGTGATTTTCGCCTTGTACTTTTTTGTTGAAAAAACAGGGATTTTAAGCGAAATATTTTTATGAATTTTTTTATGGAATTTTACAAAAAATATGTTAAATGCTATTGCAATTTCAGACAAATTTTGGTATCATAGATGTAATATGTATTATTTTCCAAAAGGAGAAAAATTTGCCTATGAAAGCAAACGAAACTGTAAAAAAAGAAAGTTTATATATTGCTTACTTCTGTACACTGTTAAGTGTGCTTATGCAGGTTGTTTTTATTGTGTGCAGAAAGTGGGATTATACTGTTTTACTTGGCAACTTGCTTTCGCTTTCTCTTGCAGTTTTAAATTTTTATTTTATGGGAATTACTGTACAAAAGGCAGTTTTGATGGATGAAGCCGATGCCAGAAAGTTAATGAAGTCATCATCTGCTATAAGAAATGCAGTTGTGTTTTTGGTAATTGTAATTGGTGTTGTGTTGCCAATATTTAACACAGTATCAGTTTTTGTACCTGTGTTTTTTCCGAGAATTGCGGTGTCATTCCGCCCCTTTATTAAGGAAAAAAAGGAAGTGGTTGATAAGTGAGCTTTATGACACGACGTTTTAAGGCGTTGGATATATTTTATATTTTTATGATGGTGTTGCCTGTTGTATTTGGTATTATCCTAAAGGTTGTCACAACACCTCCGTCAGATGGTATTACCATATCCGGTGCGAGGGTGTATTTTACGGTACCTATGCCGTTGCAAAACCTTGTTGTAACCGAATCTCAGGTTAATTCGGCAATAGTTATGGTATCGCTTTTGTTTTTGTGCCTGTATCTTACTCACGGAATAAGTAATGGTG
>JAZSRE010000127.1:0-5626 GCA_045538345.1 Clostridia bacterium | reverse complement strand
GCCTTGGGCTTTCTTACTGGCGTTCAATGTTCCGCGTTGTTTTGCCACAGGCTATTAAAAATATGATTCCAAGTATTGTAAATCAATTTATTATAACTTTAAAAGATACATCTATTTTGTCTGTTATTGGTTTTCCTGAATTGGTTAACAAAGCACAAAATGTTATTGCAATTACATTTAAATCTTTTGAAATATGGGCAGTTGTTGCGGTAATGTATCTGGTGGTTATTCTTGCTTTGCAACAGGTTGCAAATGCTTTTGAAAGGAGTCTGAACCGTGGCCGTAAATAAGGAGAACATAAAAATTCATATAGAAGACTTAATTAAAAACTTTGGCCACAACCAGGTTTTAAAAGGCATTTCAACAGATATTTATGAAGGTGAAGTTGTTTGTGTAATTGGCCCATCCGGTTCAGGTAAATCAACTTTTTTGCGTTGTATTAACAGACTTGAAAATGCTACATCAGGCAAAATTATTGCCGATGGATATTGCATAAGTGATAAAAAGATTGATATCAATAAGGTTCGCGAAAATATCGGTATGGTATTTCAGCATTTTAACCTTTTTGCAAATATGAATGTTCTTCGTAACCTTATGCTTGCTCCTGTTGACCTTAAAAAGGCAACAAAGGAAGAAGCAAGGGAAAGAGCATTAAAGCTTTTGGAAACTGTTGGGCTTTCCGATAAGGCTGAAAGTTACCCTTCACAACTTTCTGGCGGTCAGAAACAGAGGGTTGCTATTGCACGTGCTTTGGCTATGAATCCTGATATAATGCTTTTTGACGAACCTACAAGTGCTTTGGACCCTGAAATGGTTGGGGAAGTTCTTGCAGTTATGAAACAGCTTGCAAAAGACGGTATGACTATGGTTGTGGTAACTCACGAAATGGGCTTTGCCCGTGAGGTTGCCGACAGAGTTTTGTTTATGGATGAAGGTGTTGTTTTGGAGGAAGGTACTCCTGAAGAAATTTTCACTTCACCAAAGCATCCAAGAACTATTGACTTTTTGGATAAGGTTTTGTAAATTATAACCCCGAGGAATTTAAATTTCCTTGGGTTTTTTTCTTGATATAATTTAAAAAATATGTTATATTATTGTTATAAAACTTTAGGAGAATTATATGTTTACTTTACTGAAAAAAGAAGGAAGTGCCCGCAGAGGGGAATTTAAGACTGTACACGGCACCATACAGACGCCAGTGTTTCAAAATGTAGGTACCTGTGCTGCAATTAAGGGTGGTATAAATTCAATAGATTTGGTTAAATGCGGTTGCCAGGTTGAACTGTCAAACACTTATCATCTGCACCTTCGTCCAGGGGACAAGGTTATAAGGGATTTGGGCGGACTTCATAAGTTTATGAACTGGAATGGGCCTATACTTACTGACAGTGGTGGTTTTCAGGTCTTTTCACTTGCCAAGCTTAGACATATTACCGAGGAGGGAGTTTCATTTCAGTCTCATATTGACGGCTCTAAAATTTTTATGGGGCCTGAGGAAAGTATGCAAATTCAAAGCAACCTTGCTTCTACTATTGCATTGGCTTTTGATGAATGTGTTGAAAACCCTGCACCTAAGGATTATGTTTTACAGTCTGTTGCACGCACGGTCAGGTGGCTTGAACGTTGTAAAAAGGAAATGAACAGGCTTAATTCACTTGATGATACAATTAACAAAAACCAGATGCTTTTTGCAATTAACCAGGGTGGTACTTATACAGATATACGAAAAGAAAATATGAAGCGTATTGCAGATATGGACCTTGACGGCTACGCAATAGGTGGGCTTGCGGTTGGTGAGCCTGCTGAGGTTATGTATGAGGTAATTGAGGCGGTAGAGCCTTATGCACCTGTTGACAAACCCCGTTATCTTATGGGGGTTGGTACACCTGCCAATATTTTAGAGGCAGTAGATAGGGGTGTGGACTTTTTTGATTGCGTAATGCCAAGCCGTAATGCACGTCACGGGCATCTGTTTACGTCAAAAGGTATTATAAACATCAACAACAGTAAGTATGAACGTGATGATACACCTGTTGATGAAAATTGCGATTGCGAACTTTGCCGTAATTATTCAAAGGCATACCTTCGTCATCTTTTTAAGGCTAAGGAAATGCTTGGAATGCGTCTTGCAGTGTTGCATAATTTGAGGTTTTATAATAAGCTTATGGAGGATATTCGCGCAAATCTTGATAATGGTACCTTTAAACAGTTTAAAAACGAACATATTGGGATATATTCGACCCGTATTTAACAGGAGGTTTTTATAATGTACAGAAAATGCTTATATGAGGGTAAAGCCCTTGCTTATATAGAAAATGTATGGGACTTTAAAAACGAAAAGGAAAAGGAAAAAACCTTTGAAATTTCTTTTGATAAGGCTTTTACACTTAATAAGGAAAGAATGGAGGCGGTTGTTGAAAAATACAACTGTGAATATACGGAATATGCCTTCCGCGTTTATGTTACAATTGGAAATATAAACTTTATGGTAGACCGTATTAAAGCCACTTTTCCAATTTGTGTATATTCAAACTTTTGCTTTGAAAACGCAAATCAGGCTTTATCAATCAACGTTGCGGATAAAAGTAAGCTGGTTGTTAGAAATGGTGAGGGGGCATTTAAATTTTTCAGGATGTTAAATGTTATGGACGGAAATGATATGCTTCCAACCGGTGGTCTTAGCTTTGCCCAGAGTGCTGCATCAAACGGCGTTGATATGAAAATGAGTTATTATACAGGGCTTCACAAACACGGACTTGACCATACGGCAGTTTTTTGCATCTGTACAGGGGATAGTGAAAACATTAAATGGTGGCACATGAAATCTCTTGAAGATGGCGGTTTGCTTGCAGAACCTAAGGATAAGGTTGCAAGCTATGTTCTTTATGTAAATGGAGATGTTATTACTGTAAAAAGCCTTGAGTCGGGTGAAGTGCTGGATATTGACTTAAAACAATATATTTAATTAAAATAAAAACATCTGTGATAAGGAATCACAGATGTTTTTTTATGTTATTCTTCTATTTCATAAGGTTGATTATCTAAAATAGGCCCGTCGGTAAGGAACATTTGTTCCATCACTTTGTCTGTACCTGTTTTGTCATAGTACAGGTGAGCATCAACGCCTGTATATAAGGTTGGCATTGTACAGGTGTATATATCTGTTTGAGGGTTAAGCTTTAGCATACTTTTACCATAAACAAGCATATCTCTTATAGACATATTGCATTTTATATCGTCTTTTATTGAAGAATATACATTTGGTATGTCGGTTATATATTCGGCACTGAGCTTTTGTTCCATTAAGGCTTTTAATAAGTCTTGCTGAACTTCAACTCTTTTAAGGTCTGCTTGTGGGTATCCCCTAAAACGTACAAGCGATTCGGCATCCTTGCCGTTTAGAATCTGTTTTCCCTTTTTTAAGTGAATGTGCAGATTTTGTACAGGGTCATCATAATTCATATTTTGCGGAACGTTAAATTCAACACCGCCAAGCAAGTCCACAAGCTTGCTGAATGTACCTATACCAAATTCAACATAGTAGTTTATTTTAAGACCTGTAAATTGGGAGGCTGCCTTTGCAATAGCATTTATACCGCCTATTCCATATACGGAATTTATAAGCATTGTTCTGCCGTTGTACTGTACATAGGTATCTCGTGGTATGGACATAGCGGAAATTCTGTTATGTTCTTCATCATACCTCGCAACCATAATAACATCACTTAGCGAAGCTGTTTTATCAACACCAAGTATAAGAATATTGAATTTAACCTTACCGTTGGTTTCTTCAATGTCAGTAACTTCAAAATTTTCAATTTTTTCAAAGGGATTGTCAATAAAGTTTCGCACATTTATTGCCGCCACAACAGTTGCGCATATAAGTACTGCGTACAGTAATGCAATTCCTACCTTTTTCTTAAAAGTCAATTTAATACACTCTCTCTAAAATATATTGTATGTATTTTATATTCTAGCATATAAATTGCCCCTTTTCAACAAAAAATATATTAAATTTATATTAAGATATCTTTACACGATGTACATTGGGTTTTCCTATGTTTATAATTTTTATTATTTTGCAACAAATATGAAAAAGAAAGACAAGTGTGAGGGTAATACCCACATTTAAAAGCAGTGTTTTAAAACTATACATACCTATTTCCCAGCTTCCTGCAAATCCGATTATACAAATAAGCCCCATTAAATTGATTGTTGTTTTCATTATAATCAGCTCCTTTTTTGTTTTGTTAAGCTAATTATAAAAAAACAACTGTCCTAAAATAAGGACAGTTGTAGATTGTGTTGATTTATCTTTTTAAAAGAACTTCTTCTTCATATTTTTTTACTTCTTCAAACCATTCCTTGCCTGATGGAACACCGCATCTTTCGCAGTATTCTTCCCATACTGCACCAAATGGAAGAGTTTTTATTTCTTCCTGCATAACCATAAGTTCAGTAAGCTTATTTTCATCCTGCAAAGCCTTAAGATGTGCATTTGGAGTGCAAAGAGCGCTTAACATAGCCTTTTGCCAGCTACGGATACCAACTGCCCATGCGGCAATTCGGTTAACACTTGCATCAAAAAAGTCAAGTGCCATATATACTTTGTCTATGGCGTCGTTTCTTACAATTTCCTTTGCAATTTCCTTTGTTTCGTCATCTAGCAACAAAACGTGGTCACTATCCCATCTTACACCGCGTGTAATATGTAGCGCAATTTCAGGGAAGAAGCATAAAAGCGCAGATACCTTGTCGGAAACTACTTCTGTTGGGTGGTAGTGGCCATTATCCATAAGAGGAAGGCAACCTTCATGAGTAGCTGCAAATGTAAGTGAAAATTCAGCAGAGCCTGATGTGAATGATTCAACACCAATACCGAATACCTTTGATTCCACACATGGTTTAACCTTTGATGTATCAAATGGTTCATCAAGTATTGCCTCAATAGATTTCTTATATCTCATACGTGGACCCATTCTGTCGGCAGGAATATCTTTGTATCCATCACCTGTCCAGATGTTCATAACACATGGTATGCCTGTTTCTTCAGCAAAATACTGTGAAATTCTGATACATGCCTTACCATGGTCAATCCAGAACTTTCTTGTAGCTTCATCAGGGCTTGAAAGTGTAAGACCGTCCTTTACCTTTGGGTGTGAGAAGAATGTAGGGTTAAAGTCAATTCCCATACCTCTTGCTTTAGCAAATTCAACCCATTTTGCAAAGTGTTTAGGTTCTAATTTATCGCGGTCAACAAAGTTGCCGTCTTCAAAAATTGCATAGCATGCGTGTACATTAATTTTTTTTGCGCCAGGACATAATGACATAGCCTTGTCCATATCTGCCATAAGCTGGTCAGGAGTCAAAGCCTTACCGGGGTAGTTACCTGTTGTTTGAATACCTCCTGTAAGGGGACCGTCCTGGTCAAATCCCTTTACGTCGTCACCCTGCCAACAATGAATTGAAAGAGGAACGTTTTTTAGTTTTTCAATAGCTTTTTCGGTGTCAACACCAAATGAAGCATAAGCTTCTTTTGCAAGCTGGTACATTTTAGCCATGTAAATCAACCTTTCTTTATGTATTATTTTATTAATTTAATTATATTTTTACTATTCAAAAAATG
>JAZSRE010000057.1:0-16148 GCA_045538345.1 Clostridia bacterium | reverse complement strand
CCTTTGCAAAATCAAAAATCCCAAAAAGGAATAGACGCAAAGCATAGCTACGTAACGTTCCTTAAGCCAACCAAACAAAACCTTTTCTTTAAATGTATAATGACAGGAAATAAAAAAAACAAAAAATAACTTGATAATTTCAGAGGGCTGAATGTTAAACCTGCCAAAAGAAATCCAGTTTCTTGCCCCGTTAACTGTTTTACCAAATACAATTGTAAACACAAACAACAGTATGCCTACTGCATAATAAAACCACTTAAGCTTTGGCAAAAACTTCATATATTTATAACAGAAAAATGTTACGTAAAAAGCCACAATGGAAATTAGGTACCACAAAATTTGCTTAAATCCATTTTGAAAATCAATGCGGCAAATCATTACAACACCTAAGGTTACAAGCAAGTATACAATAGGAAACAAGTAAATATCTCCCATTCTCCCGTAGTATATTGAAGTATATACAATTACAGAAATTCCAAGTAAAGCCCCGCCAATATACAAAATTGTAAAACCATCTTCACCTATAAAACTATGTAACATCAAAAAGGCAACCATATTTATAAGTACAAGCATAAAAACAGGATTTTTCAGTGAAAAAAACCTCATTATAACACCACCATAAATTCCATTTGACCAATTCTTAGTCTGTCACCGTTATCTAAAATAAGTTCACTCTTTTTCATCTTTTTGCCGTTTATATAGGTTCCGTTTGTACTGCCCATATCGCATATATGCCATTCTTCATCCTCATACCATAACTTAACGTGCTGACCCGACAAATAAAAGTCGTCTATATGTATTGTACAATCTTTATTTCTGCCTATAATTATCACTTCATTAGTCATTGGGTAAAATTGTCTTACATCAAAATAAAGAGTATCCACATCATTCATAAGTTCAAGATATGCACAATTTTTAGGTGCCATCCTGTTTTTTCTCACATTCATATTCCTGATATCAAGGTAAATCATACGAATTATAGCAAAAATAAAAATATAAATTATTGTAATAAAAATATATTTAAGAAGTGATGCAAGTATTTCAAAACCAACCCACATAATAAGCCTCCAAATACTGAAAGCCCGTTTAAAAACACGGGCTTTATAAATTATTTATAACTGTTATATATTTCATTGTTTACAACAATGTTCATCTGTTTTCTCCATTCGTCTATAACTTCAGAAAATTTTTCAAACTTAATTATATAAGACAAAGTTTCCTTTGCCTTTTCAAGCATAGAATTATCGTTATTGTATCTTTTAATAATATGGTAACCATAAGCTGATTCAACAACCTGGCTTATTTCCCCTGCCTTAAGGGCAAAAGAAGCCTCTTCAAATTCAGGCACCATACTTGAAGACTGAGCACCGTTATCATCAAGAGAAAAACCCCTGCCTACATAATAAAAAGCATTACGGTCCTGAGTGTATTTTTCAATAAGTTCATCAAAATCAGCACCACTTGAAAGTTCTTCTTTTATTCTTTCAACCTTTTCATTGACACCACTTAATTCCTCAGTTGAAAGGGGTGCACCATTTTCAAGATTTACGGTAGCAATTAAAATATGTTTAACTTTTGCGATATTTTCAGTGTAAAAATCACTTACTTCCTGTTCCTCTACAATTACATATTTATCCATCACCTTATTTTTGTAGTGGGCAGCTTCCATCATATAATCAAAATTTTTCTCGCTTATTCCGTAGGTTTCAAAAATACCCTGAACAAAGTTCTTTTTATTCCCATACTGATTTATCCACTGTTGTTTTAAATTTTTAATACTGTTTAAATCATTTTCATCAAGCTGTATATTATCTTCCTTAACTTTTAACATTATAATCTTTTCGTCTATAACAGACTGCAAGGCACGTTCACGTACATATTCAAGAGCAGGCTTTCCGTCAAGAGTAGCATCCTGCCAGGAATCTTCACCCTGTTGGGTTTGTATAGTGTTTTTAAGTGTTGTAAAGTAATATTTGAAATATGCTTCGTCTACGTTACTTCCATCAACTGAAACTATGCCTTTTTTAAGCGCACAGGAAGAAAATGAAAAACATAAAGCTATGCATAATATTAAAAGCATTATCTTCTTAAACATAAAGCCACCTCCATAATTCTTTATATTATCATTATAACCTATTTGGATGGTTCTTTCAATGTTTTAAACGAATGTAACACAATCTTAATATTTTTTATCAAATCCTTTCCATTACAACGAATTGTAAGGTAAGGGCTTCCTGTTGGCGAAAACAAAATCATATCCTTATGTGCACTTATTACTTTAGCTACTGTTTCCAAATCAAGTTTCTTTTGGACATCAAATACTAACACAACATTCTTTTCCTTTTGTTTTACTTCGGAAATACCACATTGGGACGCAATAGCACGTATTAAAGATATTTCAATAAGGTTTTCAACAGTTTGAGGTACAGTTCCGTACCTGTCCTCAATTTCTCCGTATACGTCGTAGGCATCTTCCTGGTTGTATACCATTGAAATCTTTTTATACATTTCTATTCTGTAATTTTCACCACGGATATAGTCTTTTGGAATAAATGCACTGATGTTTAGTGAAACTGCAGTTTCGCTATGTTCTTCAAGTTCTATTCCACGTGCATCTGCAACAGCTTCTTCTAAAAGTTTGCAGTACATATCATACCCTACACTATCCATAAAGCCGTGTTGTTGTGCACCTATAACATTACCTGCACCACGTATTTCCAAATCGCGAAGTGCAATTTTAAAACCGCTTCCAAATTCCGTAAAATCTTTTATTGCACGAAGACGCTTATTTGCAATTTCAGACAAAACCTTATCAGGCCTGTAAAATAAATATGCGTAGGCAAGACGGTTAGACCTTCCAACCCTGCCTCTTAGCTGATAAAGTTGAGAAAGCCCCATTCTGTCGGCATCTTCAACAATTATGGTGTTGGCATTTGAAATGTCAAGCCCTGTTTCAATTATAGTTGTACATACCAATACATCAATTTCTTTATCTATAACCTGCTGCATTATTTTTTCAAGCTCACGTTCCGACATTTTGCCGTGTGCGTATGAAACTCGAAGATGTGGTGAAAAGGAACTGATTTTTTGAGCAGTACTCTCTATATTGTCTGTTCGGTTATGAAGATAAAAAACCTGCCCTCCACGTGAAACCTCTCGCATAATTGCTTCTTTTAAAACATCCGTGTTATACTCCATAACATAAGTTGAAACAGGATATCTGTCCTTTGGCGGATTTTCAAGGACACTCATATCCCTGATACCCACCATACTCATATGTAGAGTACGCGGAATTGGAGTTGCAGAAAGTGTAAGCACATCAACGTTTGTTTTAAGTTCCTTAAGTTTTTCCTTGTGAGCAACTCCAAAACGTTGTTCTTCATCTATTATAAGTAAACCAAGCTTTTTAAACCGAATATCCTTTTGGATAATTCTATGTGTACCTATTAAAACATCTATTTCACCGCGATTTACTTTTTTTACGGTTTCTTCCTGTTGCTTTTTAGTGCGAAATCTTGATAAAAGCCCTACCTTAATACCAAAATCCGCCATACGCTTGGAAAAAGTATTAAAGTGTTGGTTTGCAAGTATTGTAGTAGGTACAAGATATGCAACTTGAAAGCCGTCAAAAGCCGCCTTAAAGGCTGCCCTTAAGGCAATTTCCGTTTTACCATACCCAACATCTCCGCACAAAAGTCTATCCATCGGTACAGGCTTTTCCATATCACTATACACATCATTTAAGGCTTCTAACTGGTCGTCAGTTTCCTCATAAGGGAAGGTTGCATCAAAACTTGTATGCATATCACCCTGAGGTGAAAATTCAATACCCCTTACCTTTTGTCTACCTGCATATAAATTTATAAGTTGCTGTGCCATTTCAGCACAGTTTTGTTTTACCTTAAGCTTTGTCTGTGCCCATTGTGTACCGCCAAGCTTATTAAGTTTCAAAGAAGCGCCTTCCTTCCCGACATACTTATAAAGCACATCAAGCTGATTTGCAGGCACATATAAAATATCATCTCCGTTGAATTTAATCTGCAAATAGTCAGATGTAGCACCATCAACAGTCATGGTCTTAATTCCTGCAAATATGCCTATTCCGTGACTTTGGTGCACAACGTAATCGCCAACATGCAAATCTGTAAAGCTTTTTATTCTTTCCTGATTTGTATTTATCTTTTTCCTTCTTACCTTTTTAACACTGCCAAATATTTCTTTGTCACTTATTACAGCAGTTTTAATTAAAGGATATTCAAAGCCGTTGTTAAGTTCACCCTTTGTAATTACAATTTCTTTTGCTTTTGGAGCATTTTTCATATCCTCAATATACACTGAAGGTATATTTATATCATTTAAGGCATCAGTAAGGTTTCTAGCTTTTACATCTGTTCCTGCAAGTATAACAACAGAATAACCCGCCTTTTTATAACGGCTTACGGCATCATAGAAAAAGTCTGTCCTACCGTGAAAATTAATCTGTTCCTTTGCACTCATTGTAAAGTTCTGCATAGCTTTATAGTCAGGGCAGGATGTTAAAATATCGTACATACCCACCAGTTTTTTCTTTTCAATTTTAATTAAAGCATCATTGAATTCACAAACCCATTTACCTGAAACGGAAGGTATTTTACCTTTTTCCATAAAGGATGTTACTGTTTCATCAATTCTTGTTTGCATAGCATCAACTGCTTTGCTTATAAGGAAAGGCTCAAAAAAGAAAAATACAGTTTCCTTATTTGTATAATCTATAATTGTAGGTACATTTTCCCCGTATATTAATGGAATATACTTATCTATGGACGGGAAAACCCCTGTGTTTTCAAGCTGTTCCGCATCTTTATAAAGCTGTCCTTTTTCTAGCGCAGTTTCCGCAAGCTTTAAAAGTTCGGCTGAAAGTTTATTCTTCTGATTAGTTGTTAAAATATATTCATTTGAAGCCATAACAGACACCATCGACACTTTATCAACAGTCCTCTGGCTTAGTGGGTCGAAAGTTCTTACTGTATCTACCTCTGTATCAAAAAGTTCAATTCTGTATGGCAAATCAGAATTAAAAGGATAAAAGTCAATAATACCCCCGCGGATACAGTACTGCCCCTGGCCCTCTACAATTTCCTCACGGGTGTATCCTAAAACATCAAATTTTTCCTCCAAATTTTCAGGCACATCTTCCCCTTCGGTAAAAGAAAACCGGTTATCTTTAAAAGCCTTTACATCCGCAGTTACACTAAGCAAGGCTGAAACAGTTGTTATAACAGTAAAATTATTGTTACCCAACATATAATCAAGTACATTTAACCTTTTTGATATTACATCATTACCTGTAGTTTCTATATCATAAAAAATAAGTTCTTTATCTAAAAAAAGCATACAGTCGGTTTTATAAAACTTCATATCCTCATATAACCTGTTTGCCGTAACACCATCTGCGGTAACAATAACAGACGAACAACCAACTTTCCCCGCAACAGAAAAAGCGAGGTGCGAAGCTATAGCTTCGGACACGCCGCTGATATTTATAGGATTTATTTTATTTTCAATGGCTTTTGTAATTCCAATAAATTCGTCAGATTTGTACAGAAGTTTTTCAAAACCTTTATTAACCATATAAAAATCTCCGTTTTTGAAATATATTTTTCATCATACATTCAATATAAATTTATACACAAATTTTCTTACTTTACATAATTTTTTTGAGAAAATGTATAAATATGTGTTAAAAATAATTTAAATGTTATTTTATCCACAATAAAACCCTTATAATATGACTTATTCACAGGTTTATCCAAGTTATCCACAGGTTTTGGGTATGGTTTTTATGCAAATAATTATACAAATATACAATTTACATAATATTTTTTTACAATTATTTACATGTTTTTTGTTGCAATAGCATTGAGGTCTGATTTTGCAAAATTGCCTTTTTTATATTCAAAATATCCCCTTGCTGCAATCATAGCTGCATTGTCTGTACAAAGCACCAAAGGTGGATAATGAAGACTAATTCCATTTTCTTCAGCATACTTTTTTGCAAGTTCTCGTAGCTTAAGGTTTGCTGCCACACCACCTGCAAGGCATACATCAGATACACCTTCCGCCTTTGCAACTTCAATAAGACGAGATGCAAGCACATCACACACGCAGTACTGAAAAGACGCCGCAATATCACAAACAGGGATGTCTTCATTATTCTGTTTCATTTTATGAATTAAATTAATTACATTTGTTTTTACACCACTGAAGCTAAAATCAAGGTTTTCATCAAAAGATACCCTTGGAAACTTATAGGAATTCTCGTTGCCGTTTTCTGCAGCCTTTTGTATCTGAGGACCACCAGGGTACCCAAGACCCAGAACTCTTGAAATTTTGTCAAAAGCTTCACCTGCCGCATCATCACGGGTTTTTGCTACAACTTTATATGAATCATAGTCGTCTATTTTTGCAATTGTTGAATGTCCTCCTGATGCAACAAGGCATACAAAAGGAGGTTTAAGTTCGGGTGAAGATATATAATTTGCACTTATATGACCTTCAATATGATGAACTGCAATAAGTGGCTTATTAAGTGCCAACGCAAGTGATTTTGCATAATTAACCCCAACAAGCAAAGCTCCTACAAGCCCGGGGGCATAGGTAACCGCAATAGCATCAATATCATCAAAAGTTACGCCTGCCTCAGCCAAAGCCTCGTCAACAACACCTGAAATACATTCTATGTGCATTCTTGATGCAACCTCAGGCACAACACCTCCAAAAAGTTTGTGCTTTTCTATTTGTGAAGCTATTATGTCGGATTTAACATTAAATTTATCAGTATATTCAACTACTGCAGCTGAAGTTTCATCACATGAACTTTCAATAGCAAGTATTCTTGTCAATTTAATCATTCCTTTCACGAAGCCTTTTTGTCATAAGAATAGCATTTTCTGTAGGATTTTTATAGTAATTTTTTCTTATCCCTACTCTTTCAAAACCAAATTTTGTGTAAAGTGATATTGCACTGCTATTACTTTCTCTTACCTCAAGGTTAATATATTCTATACATTTTTCCATACATAATTTTTCAAGCTCACATACAAGTTTTTTGGCTATACCTTTTCGCCTGTAATCGGGATGTACCGCAACATTTGTTATTTCCCCTGTATCTCCCACATCCCACATACCTATATACCCTACAAGCTCATTTTTATCATTAAAGACGCCAAGGTAATATGTATGTTCACTTTCAAGGTCACCCAAAAACATAGTATAAGACCAAGGTGAAGTAAAACACTTACTTTCAAGTTCTACCAATTTATCTGCATTTTCTTTACAAAGTAAAACTACATCTTTGATGCCAAACAATCCCTTCACTAAATAAATTTATAACCTGCCGCCTTATAAAGTCTGTTGCTTACTGCGAGGTTTATACCTTTATCGTCTATATCCTCCGCAAAAATTATATCTACATTTTCCTTATCAAATTCTCTTAAATGCGAAAACAACGTATTTGCATACTCCTGGGCATTGTTACCCATATTTTTTACTATACAATTATTAGGTAAACTATATTCATTATGACACAAAACACCGATTTTGTTATATTTTTCAAAAACATCGTTTATATGTTTTTCAATGCTTTGCTTTACAATAAAAACATCCGCTTTAGGTGCATAGTGTTTATACTTTACACCGGGTGATTTAGGCACTTCTCCATCTTTAAATTCATAATTTTTAATAACATTACCTAAAACATCACAAAGTTGTTCGTAAGTAACACCGCCTGGACGTAAAAGTTTGGGAATATCCTCAGTTACATCAATAACTGTTGATTCCAAACCCACATCGCAACTTCCTCCGTCAACAATGGCATCAATTTTGCCATTCATATCTTCAAAAACATGGTTTGCAGATGTAGGGCTCGGCTTGCCTGATGTATTGGCAGAAGGTGCAGCAACAGGAATATTGCACATTTCAAGTAATTTATGTGCAATCCTATGGCTTGGCATCCTTACTGCAACAGTATCAAGCCCCGCACTTACCTCAAAAGGTATTTTGTCTGCTTTCTTCATTACAATTGTAAGTGGCCCTGGCCAGAAGGCTTTCATAAGTTTTTTTGCATTTTCATTAACCTCTGAAACAATACCGTCAAGTTGTTCCACCTTTGCAATATGTACAATTAAAGGATTATCGGAAGGTCTGCCCTTTGCTTCAAAAATTCTAAGGCATGCTTCTTTATCCAATGCATTTGCCCCAAGGCCGTATACTGTTTCCGTAGGAATGGCAACAAGCCCGCCACTTCGCAAAATATCGGAAGCACGGGCCAAATCCAAAACATCGGTACTTAACAATAATGTATTCATTATTCTTCATCACCTTTTAATTTTTCTGCCTGGAAGAATGTTGTAAGAGCATCTATTACCTCATCCAAATCACCATTCATAATGGCATCAAGCTTATAAAGTGTTAAGCCAATACGGTGGTCACTTACTCGTCTTTCAGGGAAGTTATAGGTACGGATACGTTCACTTCTGTCCCCTGTACCAACCTGACTTTTGCGTTGTTCTGCAATTTCGTCATGTTGTTGGCTTTGCAAAAGGTCGTATAGTCTTGAACGTAAAATTTTCATACCCTTTTCTTTATTTTTAAGCTGAGACTTTTCGTCCTGGCATGAAACAACCAAACCTGTTGGAATATGTGTTATACGAACGGCAGAATCAGTTGTATTTACGCACTGTCCCCCCGGACCGCCGGCACGGAAAACGTCTATTCTAAGGTCATTCTGGTTAATTTCAACTTCTACCTCTTCTACTTCAGGAAGTACGGCAACTGTAACGGTAGAGGTATGTATTCTGCCACCGCTTTCGGTTGAAGGAATACGTTGTACGCGGTGTACACCGCTTTCCCATTTTAGTCTGCTGTATGCACCCTGACCGCTTATACCAAATGAAACTTCCTTAATACCTCCAAGCTCAGTTTCATTCATACTGAGTATTTCGGTCTTCCATCTGCGTGCTTCGGCATACATAGAATACATTCTAAAAAGGTTTGCAGCAAACAAAGCCGCCTCATCACCGCCTGCACCGCCACGGATTTCTATAATAACATTCTTTTCGTCATTAGGGTCTTTTGGAATTAGCAAAATTTTAAGTTCTTCTTCATAAGCAACTATTTTTTCTTTTGCCTCGTCATATTCAGCCTGAACAAGTTCTCTAAAATCCTTATCAAGGTTTTCATCAAGCATTGCTCTTGCTTCCTCAGCATCTTCCTTTGCCTTTTTATATTCATTATACTTTTCAACTATTGGTGTAAGGTCTGCGTGTTCCTTGCAAAGCTTTGTAAACTTTGCCTGGTCAGCAATTACCTCCGGTGAGCTTATATCTTTTGCAAGCTCGTCATATCTTTGCTGTAAAAATGATAGTTTATCAAACACCGTTATATTCTCCGTTTCCTTTATTTTAAGTTAAGCTGTCCAAGTGATGACTTTTTAAGGTATTCATTTATAAATCCGTCAAGATCTCCGTCCATAACCGCACCAATATTACCTGCTTCAAAACCTGTTCTGTGGTCTTTTACAAGGTTATAAGGATGGAAAACATAAGAACGAATCTGACTACCCCATGCAATATCCTTTTGTTCACCTTTAAGATCCTCTATCTTTTCTTTTTGTTCACGTTCCTTAATTTCAAAAAGTTTTGCCTTTAGCATCTTCATAGCCGTTTCTCGATTTTTATGTTGCGAGCGTTCTTGCTGACAAGAAACAACAACGCCTGTTGGGATATGTGTAATACGGATGGCACTGTCAGTTTTATTAATATGCTGACCGCCCGCACCGCTTGAACGGTAAGTATCTACACGCAAATCCTCAGGGTTAATGTCAATTTGAATATCGTCATCAATTTCAGGCATTACATCACATGATGCAAATGACGTATGGCGTCTGCCTGATGAATCAAATGGAGAAATTCGAACTAATCGGTGAATACCCTTTTCACATTTTGCATAACCATAAGCGTTTATACCTTCAATCATAATAGTAACGCTTTTAAGCCCCGCTTCATCACCTTCAAGGTAGTCAAGAATTTCAACCTTAAAGCCTCTTCTTTCTGCCCACCTTGTATACATTCTCATAAGCATTTCAGCCCAATCCTGAGCTTCAGTACCCCCGGCACCAGGGTGAATGGTCATAATAGCATTATTTTTATCATAAGGTTCGGACAATAAGGTTTCAAGACGCATATTTTCAAGATTAACAGTAAAATCCTCAAAGCCTTCTTTTACCTCATCCAAAACAGATAAATCTTCCATTTCATTACCCAAAGCAACAAGTGTAACCAAATCCTCCCACTGTGTATAAAGGTTTTTATAACGGCCAATTTTATCCGTCAACTGTTTTGTCTTTTGTAAAACCTTCTGGGCACTTTCCATATCGTTGTAAAAATCAGGTTCTCCTGCCTTTGCTTCAAGTTCTTTTATTTCAGATTCAGTACCTGAAATGTCAAAGTGAATCCCTCAATTCGTTTATGTCTTTTTCAAGAGCGTCTAAAGAAAGTCTGTATTCTTCAAACTCTAACATATTATCAACCCTTTCGTGTTTGAATTTTAATTAAATTATTTGCCACAACACTTTTTATACTTAAGTCCGCTACCGCAAGGACACAAGTCATTTCTTCCAACCTTGTTATCGTTTTTTGCAGGCTCTTTTTTTAGTGAATCATCACCGTGTGTTGCATTCACAGGCTTTGCCACCTGTTCACGTTTCATTTCGGCATCTGTCTTTACATGGTAAAGCATTTTAACTGTATCGCATTTGATGTTGTAATTCATTTCATCAAACATATCCATACCTTCATTTTGGTATTCAATAACAGGGTCGTGCTGACCATAAGCACGAAGGCCAATTCCGTTTTTAAGTTGGTCCATAGCATCAATATGGTCCATCCATTTATTGTCAACGTTTCTAAGAAGAATAATACGTTCGATTTCACGCATTCTGTTTTCGCCATTTTCATCAACGCCAAATTCATCTTCACGTTTGTTATAGTATTCCAAAACCGCTTCTTTCAAGGCATCTTCCATTTCAACTTTGGTAAAGCTTAACTTCGCATCACCAAAATCAGGTACAAAGCCAAACTTTTCCATCATTAGTGCATCGTATAAATCCCACTGCCATTCATCTGCAAACTGCATATTACCCGCAACGGAGTCAACAACTTCCCTTACAACACTGCCAACCATTGAAACAATATGTCCGTGAACATCCTGTCCTGAAAGCACCTTCTGACGTTCAGCATATATAATTTCTCTTTGCTTGTTCATAACATCGTCATATTTTAAAACGTGTTCTCGAATACTGAAGTTTCTGCCCTCTATTTTCTTCTGGGCATTTTCTATTGTATTTGACAATATCGTTGCATCAATAGGGTCATCTTCTTCAAGACCAAGTCTGTCAACAACCGCATAAAGCCTTTCAGACCCGAAAAGACGCATCAAATCATCCTGTAATGAAATGTAAAAACGTGATGCACCAACGTCTCCCTGACGTCCGCTTCTGCCTCGTAGCTGATTATCAATACGTCTGCTTTCGTGGCGTTCTGTACCTATAATGAAAAGACCGCCTGCCTCAACAACCTTTTCTCGTTCTGCATCTGTCTGCACTTTAAATTCATCATACAATTTTTTGTAGGTTTCTCTTGCTTCTATAATACCCTCGTCAGTTGTTTCGGAAAAACCTGTTGCTTCGTTTATAAGGTCCTCGGTATATTCCATTTTTCTCATTTTTTCTTTTGCCATAAATTCCGCATTACCGCCAAGCACAATATCTGTACCACGACCTGCCATATTTGTAGCAATTGTAACTGCGCCGAATTTACCTGCCTGTGCAACAATTTCCGCTTCCTTTTCATGGAATTTTGCATTTAAAACACTATGTTTAATACCTTTTCTCTTTAAAAGAGCAGAAAGTTGTTCGGACTTTTCAATAGTAATTGTACCAACCAAGACAGGCTGACCTTTTTGGTTACATTCCACAACCTGGTTAACAACCGCATTGAATTTGCCCTTTTCATTTTTATAAACTACATCATTATAGTCTTTTCTCTTAAGCTCCTTATTTGTAGGGATAACCACAACGTCAAGACCATATATCTTTCTAAATTCTTCCTCTTCAGTTACCGCAGTTCCCGTCATACCTGAAATTTTACTGTACAGACGGAAATAATTCTGAAAAGTAATCGTTGCCATAGTTTTGTTTTCACGTTCTACCTTAACATGTTCCTTAGCCTCAATAGCCTGATGCAAACCGTCACTGTAACGTCTGCCTTCCATCATACGGCCTGTAAATTCGTCTACAATTATAACCTGGCCGTCTTTTACAACGTAGTTCTGGTCCCTATGCATAGTACCATGTGCTTTAATAGCCTGGTTAATGTGATGATGCAACAAAGTGTTGTCAGGGTCGGTAAGGTTTTCAATGTTAAATGCTTTTTCCGCC
This sequence comes from Clostridia bacterium, assembly GCA_045538345.1. GTDB lineage: Bacteria > Bacillota > Clostridia > Monoglobales > Firm-18 > CAZNKU01. The sequence goes on along the minus strand of JAZSRE010000057.1, from coordinate 3,673 downwards.
TTTTTGATACCCGATGCAGTTAAAGTTGCAGTCCTTGCCTTTTCGTCTACTATATAGTCCGCATCAACCTCATCACTGCTATGTGTTTTATCGTCAGATTCTTTTATTTTAAACATCTTAAGTGTACGGGCAAATTTATCAACAATTTCATAAAGCTGAGTTGACTTTGTACCCATACCTGAAATAATAAGAGGGGTACGCGCCTCATCTATAAGGATACTATCCACCTCATCCACAATAGCGTAATTATGACCACGCTGAACCATCTGCTCGGTATATATAGCCATATTATCACGAAGGTAGTCAAAACCAAGTTCGTTATTGGTTATATATGTTATATCTGCATTATATGCTTCTCTTCTTGTATCGTTATCCATATCGTGAAGTACAAGACCAACCTTAAGTCCTAAAAATCTATGGATTTTACCCATCCACTCACTATCACGCTTTGCAAGGTAGTCATTAACCGTAACTATGTGAACACCCTTGCCTGTAAGTGCATTTAAGTATGAAGGTAGTGTGGCAACAAGAGTTTTACCTTCACCGGTTTTCATTTCAGAAATTCTGCCCTGATGAAGAACAATACCTCCAATAATCTGCACTTTAAAATGCTTCATACCAAGTACTCGCCATGCAGCCTCGCGGACTGTTGCAAAAGCTTCAGGCAAAATATCGTCAAGTGTTTCGCCATTTGCAAGTCTTTGTTTAAAAAGTAAAGTGTTATTTTTCAAATCCTCATCGGACATTTTTGAATATTGTTCATCGTAGGACATAACCTTTTCAACTAAAGGCATAATCCTTTTTATTTCTCTGTCGCTGTATGTTCCGAAAATTCTTGTTATTAAACCCATTAAAATTACCTCTTTTCAGTAAAATACATACAATAAGTCATTATATCATTAATATTTTATCACATACACAAAAGTAATACAATATTATTTATTAATTAAGAACTAAAAGTTTAAAAAAATTAATAATTTTGTGTACTGACATTGTAAAACAGTTCAAGTATAATATAATGAGTGTTGTATATTTACATCACGCCGCCTACTATATCGGTAGCCGGAGGGAGGGAAATTTGTGTCAGAAATCAGAGTTAAAGAAAACGAATCTCTTGACAGTGCGCTTCGCAGATTTAAAAGACAATGCTCAAAAGCAGGTGTTGTGTCTGAAATCCGTAAGAGAGAACATTACGAAAAGCCAAGCGTAAAGCGTAAGAAAAAGTCAGAGGCTGCTAGAAAGCGTAAATTCTAATTTTAGAGGTAAATGAATATGTCTCTTAAAGATAAATTGATGGATGACCTTAAATCTGCAATGAAGGACAAAGATACTGTCCGCAAAAATGCAGTTCAAATGGTCAGAGCATCAGTGTTACAAGTAGAAAAGGATAACAAAATTACACTTGATGATGAAGGTGTTATTGAAGTTATCGCCAAGGAAGTAAAGAAACGCAAAGATGTTCTTCCTGAATACGAAAAAAGTGGTCGTCAACAACTTATTGATGAACTTGGTAGAGAAATCGAAGTTTTGATGGCTTATCTTCCACAGCAGATGTCTGAGGAAGAAATTGAAGCTTTAGTTATTGATGCTATTGCACAAGCTGAAGCAAAATCAATGAAAGATATCGGTAAGGTTATGGCGGTTATAATGCCTAAAACAAAAGGTAGAGCTGACGGTAAGGTCATAAACCAGTTTGTTAGAAAGCATTTATCATAATAATAAAAACAAGGAAGATGTTTTAAACATCTTCCTTTTTTATTTGCTTTTTAATATTTTCAGGTATATTAACATTACTTATTATTTCATCAACCTTTGATATATGACATAAATTATTAAGATACGTTTTTTCAAATTTACTTTCATCACATAAAAGAACTGACTTTTTTGATTTTTCTATCATTATTTTTCTGATTTCATTTTCTTCAACGGAATTATCAGTTAAATACCCATCGTCCGTCAAACCCCTACAGGAAAAAAATGCCACATCCGCATTATAATTTTTTAGTATATGCTTGGCATCGTCCCCCACAAATGTCAATGACTTATTTATCATATGTCCACCTGTGCAGATGTTTTTAATACCCATCTGCCCTAAAACAAACGCCGCCTTGGCACTATTTGTAATTACAATTAAATTTTTAAACTCCAAAAGCAAAGGCACAATTGCAAAAGCACTTGTTGAGCCGTCAATCATAATTGTACATCCGTCTTTTATATATTCCAAAGCCTTTTTTGCCATACAAATTTTTGCACCGTTTTGTTCCTGCTCCCTAAGAACAAAGGGTATTTTTTCATCAGCAGCATTTTTAACAAGGGATGCTCCTCCATGAGTCCTGAAAACCAAACCTTTTTTTGCAAGCTTATTAAGGTCTCGGCGTACTGTTGGCTTACTTATAAAAAGCTTTGAAGCAATTTCATCCACCGTGGTTATTTCATTTACAGTTAAAATACTAAGTATTTTATCTTCTCTTTCATAAAAAGGCATATACATCTTCCAATCATTTATAGATTATAACAATCAACATAACAATCAGAATTTGATTTTTAAATCAAGTTTTATAAATAAAATTGACAGTTTATGATTGTTTTTATATAATTGTAGCATAAATAAATGCAAAAAACAAGTGTTTTTAAGAAAGGTGATAAAAATGGATTATTTAGATATTGTAAACAACGAAAAGTGTGAATGTGGAAAAATACATTCTGCTATGATAGACCACTGCATTTCCGAAAAAAATGCAATAAACAAATTGCCGGAATTTATAAATATGTACGATGGTAAAAAAATATTTTTGGTGGCAGATAAAAATACATTCAAAGCCGCAGGGGAAAAAGTATGCTCAGTACTTGAAAAATCAAATATCCCATATTCAAAATATATTTTCAACAATTCTTCTTTAGAGCCAAATGAAAGCTCAGTAGGTTCAGTTATAATGCACTTTGACAACCAGTGCGATATTGTAATTGGTGTAGGTTCAGGTGTAATAAATGACATTTGCAAAATTCTTTCAAATGTATCTAAGTGTAAATATTTTATAGTAGGTACAGCACCATCAATGGATGGTTATGCATCTGCTACCTCTTCCGTTACCCGTGACGGACTTAAAATTTCACTTTCAAGCAAATGTGCAAATGTTGTAATAGGTGATACAGATGTATTAAAAAATGCTCCTCTGCATATGTTAAAGTCAGGCTTGGGAGATATGCTTGCAAAATATGTCAGCATATGTGAATGGCGAATTTCCAACATTATAACAGGTGAATATTACTGTGAAAAGATTGCAAACTTAATAAGATGCGCTCTAAAAAAATGCACTGAAAACGCTGACAATCTTTTAAAGAGAGATGAAAATGCTGTAAAAGCAGTTTTTGACGGGCTTGTACTTGGAGGTGTGGCCATGAACTTTGCCGGACTTTCAAGACCCGCATCAGGTGTTGAACATTATTTTTCACATGTCTGGGATATGCGTAGTGAAGAATTTAAAACCCCCGTTGACTTACACGGCATACAATGTGCAATAGGAACTTTAATGTCTGTAAAAATATATGAAAAAATCAAAGGCATTACTCCCGACAAAGAAAAAGCTTTAAACTATGCAAAGAACTTTAATTATGAAAGTTGGAAAAAAACACTCAAATCCTTTTTGGGAAGTCGGAGGCCAAGCGGTCTTAG
>JAZSRE010000107.1:0-7551 GCA_045538345.1 Clostridia bacterium | reverse complement strand
ATTTTATGATAGAATATGTCTTGTAATAAAACAACAAATGAGAAAGATTGGAGTGATTTAGTGGAATTAGGCAAGAAGCTAATTAAGTTCACTATCGCATTAACCATTTCGATTTTGGCTACGATTATTATAGTTAATGCGGATTCCGGTGTTGTTACCGGTAATGGTGTAAATTTAAGAAGTGGTCCCGGAACAGGGTACAAGATATATACTTGTTTGCCAAGAGGCACACAGGTTACTGTTAATGGTGTTGAAGGTAATTGGTACAAAGTTACATACAATGGCTACAACGGTTATATGTCAAAGGATTATATAAGTGTTAGTAAGAATGTTACCACAACAGACCGTTCAGGTTTAAAAGTTGACAGGTATGGAAATACAGGTGCAGAAGTTATAACTTTTGCTGCCAAGTTTTTAGGTACACCTTATGTGTACGGCGGTACATCACCAAGTGGTTTTGACTGTTCAGGTTTTGTTTATTATGTATATAAAAACTTTGGTTATACTTTAAACAGAACAGCTGCAGGTCAGAATTCAAATGGTATCTGGATTGCAAGAAGCAATTTGAAGCCTGGTGATATTGTGTTGTTTAATACAGGCGGTGGAATTAACCATGCAGGTATTTATGTAGGTAATGACCAGTTTATACACGCTGTTAAACCTGGTACACCTCTTAGATATGAAAGCTTAAGTTCTTCATATTATTCATCACGATATGTTTCTGCAAGAAGAATTATATATTAATATTTTACAACCTTTACATTTTTGTGTAAAGGTTGTTTTTCTTTTGGTTAAGTACTTGTCAAATAGGCAAAAATAGTGTAAAATAATACAGAACAGTTATGTAAATAGAAGGAGATACATACATATGATTTTTACTAAAATGCAAAGTTTGGGAAATGATTTTCTAATATTAAACTGTTTCGATGAAGTTAATGAAATTGATGAAAAATTACCTGTTACCATTTGCGACAGACATTTTGGGATTGGTGCAGATGGTCTGGCTTTGGTTTTGTATTCAAATGATGCGGATATCAAGGTTGATTTTTACAGTCCTGATGGTATTAAAACAGTATGTAATACTAATTTATTACGTTGTGTGGCAAAATATGCTTTGGATAATAAAATAGTTAATAAAAGTGTTATATCTGTTAGTACAGATAATGGTGTAAAATATGTTCAGGTTTCAGATGATAATAGTTTTGTGGTTAACATTGGAGAACCTGTTTTTACTCCGCAATTGATTCCTGTTGATTATACCGACAGCGAATTTATTGAAAAGGTAATTTCTGTTGGTGCTATGGATTATGTTGTAAGTTGCGTTTCAATAAATTCCAATCCATGTGCAGTTATATTTGTTAATAATACTGAAGAACTTAATGATTTTGAACTTAATAAGGTCTCTCCTTTTTTGGAAAAACATCATTATTTTCCTAACAACACGAATATTATATTAGCAAATATAAAAGATTTTAATTCTATGCAGGTTCGATGTTGGCAAATTAATATGGGCGAAACAATAGGTTGTGATTTTGGCGCTACGGCAGCTTTTGTTGTTGCCCAGTCTCTCGGTAAGGTTGATGATAATATTGTATGTGAGCTTTTAGGAGGAGATATGACTTTGCAAATAAGTGAAGATAATTTTGCATATACTTCTGCAAAAGCAGAAAGTGTCTTTGAAATTAATTGGTAATGTTGAATATTTAATTTAGTAGGTGTTACAGTGTTTAAAAGAATCAAAAATGATGTTATGGCAGTTTTGGAACGAGACCCTGCAGCCAGAAGCTTTTGGGAAGTTTATTTTTTGTATTCAGGCGTAAGGGCTATTCGTCATTACAGAGTTGCACATTGGTTTTACAATAAAAAAATGTATTTTATTGCAAGGTCTATTTCGCAGTATGCAAGAAAGGTAACCGGTATTGAAATACATCCTGCAGCTGTTATTGGTGATGGTGTGTTTATTGACCATGGTATGGGTGTAGTTATTGGTGAAACAACGGTTATTGGTGATAACTGTACAATATATCAGGGTGTAACTCTTGGGGGTACAGGAAAAGATAAGGGTAAGCGTCATCCTACAATAGGCAACAACGTTGTAATTGGTTCAGGGGCGAAGGTTTTAGGTCCGTTTAAGGTTGGAGATAATTCAAAAATTGCTGCAAATGCAGTGGTTTTATCCGAGGTTCCTGATAACTGTACTGTTGTAGGTGTTCCCGGTAGAATAGTTAAGAAGAATAATATAAAAGTAAATGTTACTGCCGACCTTGATCAGGTACATATTCCTGACCCAATTTCTATGGAACTTTGCAAACTTCAGGTAAGGTTGGATAAACTTGAAAAGGAGAAAGAAAAAAATGAAAATTTATAATACATTAACAAGACAAAAAGAAGAATTTGTTTCAATTGTACCAAATGAGGTAAAAATGTATTCATGCGGACCTACTGTGTATAATTATTTTCACATTGGTAACGCAAGACCTTTTATTATTTTCGATACTATGCGTAAATACCTTGAATATAACGGCTATAAGGTTACATTTGTTCAGAATTTTACTGATATTGATGATAAAATGATTAACAAGGCAAATGATGAAGGTATTACAGTTAAAGAACTTGGGGAAAGGTTTATTGAAGAATATTTTAAAGATGCTGATTCTTTGGGAATTTCACGTGCTTCAATCCATCCAAAAGCTACTGAAAATATTGATTCTATTATTAACATAGTTAAAAAACTTGAAGATAACGGTTATGCTTATAACGTAGACGGAGATGTATATTTTTCAACAAAGAAGTTTAAGGAATATGGAAAACTTTCTCACCAGCCTCTTGATGAGCTTGAAGCAGGTGCCAGAATAAATATTAACGAAAGCAAAGATGACCCTATGGACTTTGCTTTGTGGAAAAAGCAAAAGCCTGGTGAACCTGCATGGGAAAGTCCATGGGGTATGGGAAGACCTGGCTGGCATATAGAATGTTCTGCAATGGCAAATAAATATCTTGGAGAGACAATTGATATTCACAGTGGTGGCCAGGATTTGATTTTCCCGCATCATGAAAATGAAATTGCACAGAGTGAATGCGCAAACTGTAAACCTTTTGCAAGATATTGGATGCATAATGGTTATATTAATGTAGATAATAAGAAAATGTCAAAGTCTTTAGGTAATTTCTTTACTGTACGTGATGTATTAAAGGAATTTGATGGTGAGGTTGTGCGTTTCTTTATGCTTTCAGCTCATTACAGAAGTCCCATTAACTTTTCAAAAGACCTAATTGAACAGGCAAAAACAGGTTTGGAAAGAATTTATAATTGTGTTGAAAATCTTGAATTTTTAAAACAAAATTCTCAAAACGGAAATGTATCACCAAAAGTTAGTGAAATGGTTGAAAAATGTAAAAATGCTTTTTGTGAAGCAATGGATGATGATTTGAATACAGGGCTTGCAATAGCTTCTTTATTTGATTTTGTAAGGGATATTAATTCGGAATTTAATTCTACATCAACACAAAGCCATGAGGATTTGCAGGCTTGTATTGATTTGCTTAAAGAACTTGGCGGTGTTTTAGGTATACTTCAAAAAACTGAATCAAACTCAATTGATAATGAAATTGAAGAACTTATTGCTAAACGTCAGGAGGCAAGAAAAAATAAAAACTTTGCTTTAGCTGACGAAATAAGAGATAACCTAAAGGCACAGGGTATAGTTTTGGAAGATACACCAAACGGTGTAAAATGGAAAAGAATATAAGCTTGAATGGAGATGATTTTTTGACAGAAGCGGAACAGTATTCTCCATTGGTACTTGCTTATATGGGTGATGCAGTATATGAACTTTATGTTCGTAAAATGCTTGTATCAAAAGCAAATACACAGGTTGATAAACTTCATAAATCTGCTGTAAAAATAGTAAAGGCAGAGGCACAGTGTGAAGCATTCAGAAAAATTGAAGATAAACTTACTGAAAAAGAAATGTCTATATTCAAGCGGGGACGCAATACAAAATCAAGTGTTCCGAAACATTCGTCTGTTTCTGAATACAGAACTGCTACTGGTTTAGAGGCTTTAATAGGGTACATATATCTTACAGGCGATATTGAACGCCTGGATTATATTATGAATTTGATTTTAGAATAAAGCCGGTGATTTGATGAATAAAACAGTTGCAATTTTTAAAAAGTATCTTGCTATAACTTTTGGATGTATGCTTGCGGGTTTTTCTTTGAGTTGTTTTTTAGCACCTAATGATGTTATAGCAGGCGGTGTTTCGGGAATTGCAACTATTATAAATCATTTCTTTAAAGTTCCAATAGGTATAATGATTATTACAATTAATGTCCCCATTTTTATATGGGGCATTATTAAATTTGGGAAATCTTTAGGTGTTGCAACTTTGTATGCAACCATAGCTCTTTCTGTTTTTACAGATTTGTTTGCATCAATAGGAACTTTGACAGATGATATGCTTTTGGCTTCTGTTTTTGGTGGCTTGGTAGCGGGGGCAGGATATGGAATGGTCTTTTATTCTAACGCTACAACAGGCGGTGTTGACATAGTTGCTAATATAATTAAGCTAAAATACAGATATATTTCCCTTGGTAAAATAATATTATTTGTTGATTTAATTATTATTTTATTGGCAATGTATGTATATAAAAATATTAATATTGGGCTTTATTCAATAATTTCCTTATGGCTTACTGCCTATGTGCTTGATATGGTTTTGGAAGGATTTAATTTTGCAAAACTTGCACTTATTATTTCTGATGATTACGAAAAAATAGCAAAACTTATAAATACTAAACTTGACAGAGGTGCAACCTATTTAAATGGTGCAGGAACGTATACAAATAATGAAAAAAAGGTTATTATGTGCACAATTAAGGAAAAAGAAATTCCTATGCTAAAGGATATTATTAAATCCGTAGATAATAATTCGTTTGTTTTAATTACAGATGCTAAAGAGGTATTTGGAAAAGGATTTTAATTTTTATAAATTTAATCCTCTTGTTGAAATGGAAAAAAATATATGATATAATTTATATATAATAAAAATTAGAGGAGGCAGCAATTTTATATTGCGAAAATTATGAACAACAGAGATTTAGAAATTATTGCATGTAAAATCAGACATCATATAATCAATGCGGTTCACTCTGCAAAAGCAGGTCATCCCGGTGGTTCGCTATCAATGGCTGATATAATTACAGAGCTTTATTTTGAACAGATGAATGTAGATCCAAAAAATCCTAAGTGGGACAAACGTGATAGATTTGTTCTTTCAAAAGGGCATTGTTCGCCAGCACTATATGGTGCATTGGCTGAAAAAGGGTTCTTTCCTGTTGAAGATTTAACTACATTCAGACATACAGGAAGTTATCTTCAAGGTCATCCAAGCCTTAAGGATACACCAGGGGTTGATATGTCAACTGGTTCTTTGGGCCAGGGTATTTCTGCTGCTAACGGTATGGCTATTGCGGCAAAGCTAAATGGTGATGACTACCGTGTTTATACAGTTTTGGGAGACGGGGAAATAGAAGAAGGTCAGGTATGGGAGGCAGCTATGTTTGCAGCTCATTACAAGCTTGATAATCTATGTGCTGTTGTTGACTGGAATGGTTTGCAGATTGACGGTAAAATAGAAGATGTTATGTCTTTGCTTCCTATTGATGAAAAATTCGCTGCTTTCGGTTGGAATGTTATTTTGGTTGATGCTCACGATTTTGATTCATTAAGAGATGGATTTAACAAAGCGAAAGAATGTAAGGGTAAACCTACTGTATTGATTGCAAAAAGTATAAAGGGTAAAGATGTATCATTTATGGAAAACCTTGCTGGCTGGCATGGAGTTGCTCCTAATGATGAACAACGCGACCAGGCTATTTGTGAGCTTGATAAAAAATTGGCAGAATTGGGAGGTAAAATGTGATGGCTGATATAATTGCTACAAGAGAAGCTTATGGTAAGGCTTTAGCTGAATTTGGAGATACATATGATTTGGTTGTTATGGATGCCGACCTTTCAGGTTCTACCAAAACAGGAGTATTTGCCAAAAAATTTCCTGAAAAATTTATAAACTGTGGTATTGCCGAAGGTAATATGATGACCACTGCAGCCGGTATTGCCACAACAGGCAAAACTGTTTTTGCATCTACATTTGCAGTTTTTGCTTCGGGAAGAGCATTTGAACAGATAAGAAACTCTATATGTTACCCTAATCTTAATGTTAAAATTGGTGCTACACATTCAGGGTTGACTGTTGGTGAAGACGGTGCATCTCATCAGGCTATTGTTGATATTGCTATTATGCGTGCTCTTCCTAATATGATTGTTCTTAACCCTGCTGATGCAGTTGAAACAAGATGCGCTATTAAAGCTGCTATTGAATATGACGGCCCTGTATATATCAGACTTGGCAGACTTGGCGTTCCTGTAATTTTTGATGAAGCTACATATAAGTTTGAAATAGGAAAAGGACAACTTATTAATGAAGGTAATGATATTACAATAGTTTCAACAGGCCTTATGACAACTGAATCTATGAAGGCGGTTGAAACACTAAAGGCAGAAGGCATAAATGTAAGACTTATTAATATTCACACTATTAAGCCTATTGATAAAGAAATAATTATAAAGGCGGCAAAGGAAACTGGTCATATTATAACAGTTGAAGAACATTCAATTATAGGCGGTCTTGGAAGTGCGGTAGCGGAGGTACTTGCTGAAGAATATCCTTGTAAATTAACACGTATGGGTGTTAAGGATGTGTTTGGACAGTCAGGTAAACCTTACGAACTTTTAGATTTATATGGACTTACTGATAAACATATAGTTGCGAAAGTAAAAGAAGTTTTAGGTAAATAATAAAAAAACCTCTGTATTATAATACAGAGGTTTTTTATTATAATATTTTATATAGGATTTTAGCTGCTTCTGCCTTTGTGACATTTTTGTTTGGAAGGATTGTTCCGTCCTCGTAACCGTTAATTGCTTCTAATTTAATGAGAATTTCAAAGCCTTCTGTAAACCATTCTTTAATATCATTTTTATCCGAAGCAATTATTTCGGATTTTTTAAGACCTAACGGTAATGTTCTGGAAATAATTGTTGCAGTTTCTGCTCTTGTAATGCTGTCAGTTGGATTTGAATAAAGTTTTCCGTTTGTATCACTTCCCTTTACAACACCAAGTTTATATAATGCTTTAAAGCTATTTAAAGCCCAATTTGGTATTTTTTTAATATCGTCATAGGGAAGAACTACGTCTTTGTATTCTGCAACATCTACGCCAAGATAATTTGTAATCATAACTGCAAATTCTGAACGTGTCATAGATTTACCCGGATTAAAAATTAAACCATTGTCGGTATTTTCGCCATTTATAATTTTGACTGAATGCATATATGATAAAATTTCTTTTGCCCAGTGATTTTCTGTATCAACAAATGGATTTTCAAAGTTTGAATCGGAAATTATTTTTGTGGCAAAAGAGGTACAATTTACTGAATTTTTTGCAAATACGGTTATTTTATTTGCATTTACTGGCATTTTTAAT
>JAZSRE010000150.1:0-4009 GCA_045538345.1 Clostridia bacterium | reverse complement strand
TATTTTTTTAATACATTTAAAATGTATATTGGATTTCCATTTTTCTCATATAATTCATCACCTGAAATTTCTGATGTACCATTTGATTACATAAAAAAAATTCGTTTAACCGATTTATATGATTTTATGAACTATGTTAACCGTAGTCGCTCAAATTCTTCTTCTGCACGTGCACGTAAAGTTTCTGCTTTAAAAACATATTTTAAATATCTAACAAATAAGGCTGAGCTTTTAGATGTTGACCCAACCGTTGAACTGGATGCACCAAAACTAAGCAAACGATTACCAAAATATCTTGATTTAGATAGCAGTTTAAAGTTGTTAGATGCTGCAGAAAACCTAAATCAACGTGATTTTTGCATACTTACAATACTACTAAATTGCGGATTACGTGTATCAGAGCTTGTTGGCATAAATTTAACAGATATACAAGGAACTAACCTAAGGGTAATCGGTAAGGGTGATAAAGAACGTCAAGTTTATTTAAATGATGCCTGTCTTAATGCAATTGAAGAATATAAAAAATCGCGCCCTAAAGCTAAACCACAACATTCTAACGCACTTTTTCTTAATAAAAATAATAAAAGAATCAGTGTCCGCGGTATACAATTAATAGTAAAAAAATATCTAATGCTTGCCGGTTTGGATTATACTAATTATACAACGCATAAATTACGTCATACTGCAGCTACACTTATGTACAAGCATGGCCATGTAGATGTTTTGGCTTTACAAAAAATTTTAGGACATGCAAATTTATCTACAACACAAATATATACACATACAGATGATCAAGCTATTGAAAATGCATTAAAAAGCAATCCCTTAGCTAATTATTCCGATAAAAAATAAATCACTATAAATTTATAGTGATTTATTTTTTATATTATTTTTCAATTTCAACTGATTCAATTTCTATTTCAGCATAATCCATGTCACTTTCAATACATTTACCACAATTATCACAGATTTTTTCCGCATTAAAATCACATGTATTACACTCCCCACACTCTACACATTCTCTATCATATAAAATACATTCTTTCATAAAGCACCATTTGTTAACATAATATAGTTATGGTAACACTTTCTCTAATATTAAAGATCTAAAATTGTCAATATCTTTTTTTGAAACAACTTCATTAAAACAACCTAAAAAATCAATCGGTATTCCAATAGAAATAATTTTTTTAGTTGTATGTTGCTTTTGATATATTCCTCCTTCACAGATTAAATTTGAACTTATTAACTTCTGTAAAGATGTTTTGTTATCGAAATTTGATAATAATTCATTATTTGAAATAAATATTTTATCACGTAATATAATAACCGGACCATTTCCTGATTCAATCTCTTCATTATCTGTATCTACACAACATAAATTATAAAGTTCATCTATTTCTATATTATATGTTGCAACCATTGCGCCTTTTTTATCACAATAATTTTGTGTAGTAAAAATAAAATAATATTCAAATATTGAATTTGCAACATCACGTGCAATATCGCATAATATTGAACAACATATTGAACGTTCAAGTGCTTTACCAATATAAACCTCATCATTTTCAATTAATTTATTATTATATATTAATGAATTTGATAAATAATCTGTGTCAAGTTTTTTTACTTTACGATTATTTGTTTTAATAAATTCTATATTTCTATTTTTCTCGATATTTGCTGATAAATTTGGTACTTTATTTAAAATAAAAGTATTTTTATTTTTATCAATCATAGAAACATTTTGTAAAGTATTAGACTTTACAGGACAAACCGATGTTGCAACTAAAGTTATATCATCTTTTTTATGTGTAACAACAAAACTTACTTCATCCATTGGTGCAGTTATTGCAATTTTCTTCTTTTTTCCCGGTTTATGAATAATTAAATTACCCAAATTATCAATTTTGATATCTGTATAAAAATCGGATAATTCTTTAATTATTATTTTACGTACCTCTTCCTCTTTTGCTGACGGTGCATATGCATTTGATAATTTTTTAATCATCATTATTCACCTTACTTTCAAGATATTTTATCAATATATATTCCATTGACTTAACATCACTTAATTTTGCAACATTAGACTGAGAATGAATATATCTGCACGGAACAGATAACGCCGCAACTTTAATTCCGTTATTTGAAATTTGTACAGCTGATGCATCATTTCCACCCAAAGTAGTCTGTTTATATTGACATTTAATCTTATTTTCAATTGCAAAATTCATAATATCGAGGGTAAGATCAACATCCGAATAACATCCTCCATCCCTAATAGATAAAGCAGCCCCTTCTCCAATGTGTGTTGAAAAGCCAAACTCATCTGTTCCAGGAACATCAGAACAGGTTGTACCCTCAAGTATTATGGCAAAAGCAGGGTTAATTTGTTTTGCTGATATAATGGCTCCCCTGTGACCCACTTCTTCTTGAACCGTAAAAACATAATAAATATCTGCAGAAAGTCTTTTTTTAGCAATATTTATCATATTATAACAGCCTACTCTGTCATCAAGTGCCTTTGCTTTTACAAATCCATCACCAAACTCTATATAATTACTATCAAAACAAGCATAATCTCCAATATTTATATATTTCAAAGCTTCATTTTTTGTTTTTGCACCTATATCTATATATAGGTCAGAGATTTTTAATTTATCATTTCCATTTTTGTTTTGGTGTACAGGTTTTGTCCCAATAACACCGCAAATTCTGTTATCTCCTATTTTTATTTTTTTAGATACAAGAACATTAGGGTCAATTCCACCAACTGTCTGAAATTTTAAATAACCATCATTACTTACGTATGAAATTATAAAACCAACCTCGTCCATATGAGCGGTCAACATTATACTTTTGCCACCAATAAGTTTTCCTTTTTTATGACATATTAAGTTCCCGATACTATCCTCATATACGTCTTCACACAAATCTTGCATTTCTTTTCGTATGATATCCCTAACCTCATCCTCATATCCGGAAGGACCAAATGCTTCAGTTAATTGTTTAAGCATTAAAAATTCCCCCTTCCAAAGCAGAACATATTGCATTAATTGCAATTTCAACATCATTTGTATTAGCAGTTTCAACAGTTGTATGCATATATTTTATTGGTACTGATATAAGCAAACAACGTATTCCATCAGATGAAACTTGTATTGGCCATGCGTTTGTTCCTGTATGACCACTACAAACTTCTTTTGTATAAGGAATATTCTCTTGTTCACACATTTCAATAAATGTATTTGTAATCTTTCTGTCAAGGTTAGGTCCAACGGCAATTGTTATTCCACTTCCAACTTTAAATCCATGTTCGTCATCTGTATAAGGTGATATACCAAAAGTCACATCAACAATTACCGCTATTTGAGGTTTAATTGTTTCAATTGCATTTTTTACTCCTCTGCAACCAACTTCTTCCTGTACAGAAAACACTCCAGATACATTATAGGCTAAATTTTTCGATTTAAGGCGTTTTAGACATTCACATACAACGTAACACCCAATTCTGTTATCAAGACAACCTGATGTAAAAAAATCACTTTTTAGATTATTATATTTTGACACAAGACTTATTGTATCACCAACAGAAACATATTTGGTTATATTTTTGTGGTCAAGACCACAATCGATATACATATTTTCATTAGAATTATTATATTTATCCTCTTTTGTTTGAAGATGTGGTGGTTTTGCACCAATTACACCAAATAAATCTTTTTTACCATGAACGATTACCTCGGCAGTTGGAAGAATACTTGGGTCTATTCCACCCGAATAAACAAATTTTATAAACCCATTTTCATCAATGCTTTTAACAACAAGTCCAATGTTATCTATATGAGCTTCTATAACAATATTCAAATCCGAATTGTTATTTATGGTAGATATTACGTTACCAAGACAATCTGTAGTTACATTATCACAAAAAGTTTCAGTATAGTTTTTAATGAATTTTGTCATTTGATGTTCATTACCAGAAACAGAATATAACGAACACATATCA
>JAZSRE010000099.1:0-5117 GCA_045538345.1 Clostridia bacterium | reverse complement strand
ATTAAAAGTCCCCAAAACCCAAAAAGTCCGCCCCCTGTTATGGTGGTTACTATTATCCAGAAACCGCTAAGCCCAACCTTATCTCCAACTATTTTTGGGGTTATGATGCCGTTTTCTACCTGTTGTGCCAAAAGTATTACTGCAACCGCAGTAAGGGCACGGTAAAGCCCAAATTCCGTAAAAGTAAGAAGAGCAACAGGTACACTGCTTACAAGTGCACCGAAAATTGGAAGCATATTAAAAAGCCCTACCACCATACCGAAAAAAAGAGGGTGGCTTATACCTGTTATGAAAAAACCTATTGTTACTATAATGCCAAGTATCAGAGAGCTTATGAATTTGCTGTAAAAATATCCTGAAAAAATGCAGTTGGTACGGGAAAGGTAAAAAAGCAATTTTTCTGCCACCTCTGTACCCAAAAGCCTCCACAAAAACCCTGCAAACTGTCTTTTCAGTGTACGATGTTCAAGCAAAATGTACACAAGTATCACAAACGCCATAGTACTGTCAAATATTATGGCAACGGTACTTTTTGCACCGTTTATATACATTTCAAGGTTGATTTTTGAAAGGAGCTTTTCTATAAGGTTGCCTTGTATATATTTTTCAAAAAAATCTTTGTATACAGAAAGTTGGGAAATTGTAGATGTAATACCGCTTTTTAATATGGGTATAAGGCATATTATAAAAAAAGCTACCGCCCCGATAAAAGTAATGTACACACCAAAAACTGCAATCAGGCGGTTGCGGTTTTTGGAGGATTTTTTTAAGTTGTTATTTAAAAAAATTTCTAATTTAATTTTTAATGGTACTAAAAACCAGGCAAATAAAAAACCTATAATTACAGGCAGTAAAACACGGTAAATACGCCCAAGCTGAAAGGAAAAGTCGGTTTTGTATATAAAAATCAGTACAACACCGAAAAGGAACAACCATATTTTGTTTTTGACACTGTGCTTCATCAAACCCCTCTTTTATATGAAAAAGAACCTCTTTCGAGGTTCCTTTGTTCAGTTTATTTCTATTATGCCGTAGTTTCCGTCTTTTCTTTTATATACAATATTATTTTTATCTGTTTGGTCATTTTTATACACAAAAAATGTATGTCCTAAAAGATTCATCTGCAAAATAGCTTCTTCATTGCTCATAGGCTTTGTTGTAAATGACTTTGTTTTTATAATGTTAAATTCTTTTTCCTCTTCAACAGCAACATCTGCAATTCCAAAATCTGCAAAGGCTTCGTTACGAAGCTTCCTTTCAAGCCTTGTTTTATTTTTACGAATCTGGCGTTCCATATCGTCAATAATTTTATCCATTGTAACGTACATATCACTTGTAACTTCTTCAACACGGAAGATAGTATTGCGGTTTATAATGGTAGCTTCAATTTTCTGTCGGCTTTTTTCAACGGACATGGTGATTTTTGCTTCAGCGTCCTCGTCAAAAAACTTGTCAAGTTTTGAAAGCTTTTTTTCGACATATTCCTTCATACCTGATGTTAAATCCATTTTTCTTGCAACAATAGTAGTTTTCATATTATTACCCTCCTTAGTATGTACTATTATTTTATTCTACAACTGCATTGGTTTTTCCTTTTTTAATAAGAAAAAATTGTACAAAATTTTTGCAAACAATATCATTTGCTGTAAAGGTGTTTTACTTTATGGCGGTTTATGTAATTTGCAGAGTTTTTATGCGGTATGTTTTTATGGAGTTTTTGGTTTTGGAGTATTATAATTATATAGCTGTCAGGAGGTGAATTAATTGAAAAAGGAATTTCACAATGAAATTTTATTAAGTGAAGATAAAAGTGTAATTATTGAATACTATATAACCCAAACAGAAGTAAGTGATGAAAATTTTAACCCTCAAAAGAAGTATGGCATAGAGGTTGTGAAAAAACAGATTTTGTTTGGAAATACATATAGGGAAATTAAAAGAATAGACAATATGTTTGAAGACCCCCTTCAGGCAAAGGCGGTTCTTGACATTCTGCATCGCAACAGTGTAACGCCAATTGCTGTTTCCGATGTAATGGAAGATATTTCTTCAATGAAGGTATAAAAAATCCGTATGGAAACATACGGATTTTTCAATTTTTAAAACGCCATTTTAAATATTTCTTCAATTTCATTATTTCCAAGCTCTATATAGCCGTTTATTTTTCTTGCTCCACCAAAGGTGCAAAGCTCTGTAAGACGAGGGATACAGTCTTCTGTTATGCCAAATTCACCAAGCCTTGAAGGCATACCAATAAGTTTAAAGTAATTTTCCATAGCCTCAATGCCCATCAAGGCCGCCTTTTGGTCATCTGCCTCTGTTACATCCCACACCCTTCGTGCAAGCTGTGCAAAGCGTGCAGGGTTTTTCTTATATACATATCTGCACCATGCAGGGTACAAAACTGCAAGCCCTGCCCCGTGTGCAATATGGTCATATTCACCGCTTAGGGCATGTTCTAACTGATGTACTGCAAGGTATGGGCTTCTTCCGCAGTTTGTAAGCCCGTTATGAGAAACGGAAGACCCCCACATAATAGTAGCACGGGCATCATAATCAGTTGGGTTTTCAACTGCCACTGCACCTGCGTCCTTAACTGCTTTTATAATACTTTCGGAAATTCTGTCAGTAAGGTCAGTATCAGGGCCTGTTGTAAAATATCTTTCCATTGTGTGCATCATAATATCAACCACACCGCAAGCAGTCTGGTACTTGCTTACTGTGTATGTAAGTTCGGGATTTTCTATTGCAAAAAGGCATCTTATAAGGTCTGAACCAAAGCCTCTTTTTGCATTTTCTTCTAAATTGGTAACAACTGCAGACATACTCATTTCACTGCCTGCTGCAGACATTGTAAGTATGCATCCGACGGGAACTGCCTTTGTAACTTTGACTTTGCCTGTTGCAATATCCCACACATCACAGTCATTTGCAAGAGAAAGGGAAGTAAATTTAGAGGAGTCTATTACACTGCCTCCGCCTACTGCAAGTATAAACTGAATGCCATTTTCCTTTGCAACCTTTACGGCTTCACGTACAAAAGTATGTTTTGGGTTTGGCTCTACACCGCCCATTTCAACAATCCCAATACCGTTATCGGCAAGAGATTTCATAACCTCATCATAAAGCCCACTTGCCTTTATGCTGTTTTTACCGTACTGCATCATAATTTTATCAAAGCCGTAGCCTTTAATAATTTCACCTATATTTTTGTGTGTATCTTTGCCGAAAAACACCTTTGTAGGTGTATTGTAAGTAAAGTTAAGCATTTAAATATTCTCCTTTATAGTTCACTTTTTTACATTCCTCATTTTTTATTACATTCAACATTGTACCATCTTTTATAATATATGTAAATATAAAAATAATCAAAAAACACAAAAAAAAGTCAGTTTATACAAATTAATTACCAAATACCTCTTGAAACAATATAATAAAAATGTTATAATTAACCCAAAGGGAATAAGTGGTTCCCAAATTTTGAAAGGACGGTTATACATAATGGCAGAAAATAATAACAAAGGAATGAAATTGCAAAAAGTTTTTGAATCCCGCGATGTATCTAAAAGAGCAGAACTTCCTATTCCTGAAAAGGAACTTTGCGACAGATACGAAAAAGTTACAACAGCTATGGTAAATGATGTATTGCGTGAAGATAACATCTTGTACCAGACACTTCCTAACAACATTCTTCCTCTTCGTGAAGAAATGAAGGTTGCAGGTATTGCTTTTACTCTAAAGGGTTCTAAAAACCTTGATATTACAGACGAAATGGAACAAAGAGCTCAGATGCTTGAAGCTATTGAGCCTGATTCAATCTGCGTTTGGGATACATGCGGTGATGAAGAATCTGCTCAGTGGGGCGAAATTATGACTATGGCATCAATCAAAAGAGGTTGCCGTGGTGCTATCGTTGACGGCGGTGTTCGTGATACAGATATGGTTTTGGAACAGAAATTCCCTGTATGGTGCAAATATCGTACATCTAACGGTATGATGGGCCGTTTCCGTATGATTGGCTGGCAGATGCCTATCGAAATCGGCGGAGTACACATTTTCCCGGGTGATATTCTTCTTGCAGATATCGACGGTGTTATCGTTGTTCCTCGTAAGATGGCTTATGATGTTCTTGTTCGTGCTGAACAAATCCGCGATAACGAAGTTGAAATCAAAGAAATGGTAAGCAGTGGTATGAAGCCTACTGAAGTTGTTGCAAACGGCGGTTATTTCTAAAATATAGCCCCATTTACAAATATATTTTAATTAATTTAAGGAGGACAAATAAAATGTTCGATTTTAACGGTAAAACAGTTGTTGTTACAGGCGCAAGCGGCGGTATGGGTTCTATCCTATGCGAAAGACTTGCTGCTAAAGGTGCAAACCTTGCTGTATGTTCAGTAGATAAGGAAGGTTTGGACAAATTGGTTGAAAACCTAAAAAAATATGATGTTAAGGTTGTTGCTGACCTGGTTGACGTTACAAACGAAGACGAAGTTAAAGCATTTATGGATAAGGCTGCTGCTTTGGGCAAATTGGCTGGTCTTGCTAACCTTGCTGGTCTATCAATCCCTGGTCAGATTCCTGAATTTGACGTAAATTCTTATGACCTTATGATGGACGTTAACCTTAAGGGTTCATTCCTTATGTCAAAGCATTTTGCTAACGTTGCAGACGAGCAGGCAATTATTGTAAACATCGGTTCAATGGCTGCTATCAATGCAAACGGCAACGCTCCTCTATACTGCACAGCTAAGGCTGCAGTTAATATGTTCTCAAAGGCATTGCTACTTCAGGTTGGTAAGAAAAACATTCGTGTTTCAACAATCAACCCGGGCGGTGCAGACACAGCTTTCTGGGGCACAAGAGCAGTTGACAGAACAAAGCTTATGCAGGCTGAAGACGTTGTTAACGTTATTGAATTCGTTCTATGCTCTGATCCATGCATTCAGATTCACGAAATATCATTTGAAAGCTTCGCAAGATTTAATTAATTTATAGAATATCAAAGGCGTATAAAAAAAGAGGCAGATTGGACAAACTGAACCGAAGGGTTACCCGAAGGCGTACAAAGGTACTAGATGCGGTGCTGTCGAAATCTTTGATTTCGCTAACAGCCA
>JAZSRE010000070.1:0-1528 GCA_045538345.1 Clostridia bacterium | reverse complement strand
CCAAAGTATTTTTCATAAAATTCACAAAGTTTTTCTGTATCTCTTGCAACTAATCCCGTATGCTCTATTCCCGTAATCATAACTATTCTCCCTTATTTTTGTATATTATTTATTTTTCAATTCATTAAGTAAATCAGTTGTGCCTTTAACGATAATATTATCTGCACCCTTTTTAAGACGTGATGTCCTTGCCTCGTAACCGCCTTCCTCGTATGCACGGCTTGTAGGGAAGTAGGATTCACCGCCGTTTGTCAAACAACAAAGAATTGTTGTATCAAATGGTGAATCTGCATATATTCTGTTTGCAATTTCCGTAAAAGGTTCACCAGGGATTCCTGCAAATGCTATATCTCCAATTTTGATTGCAGACAGTGTAAAAGAATATGAATCCGGACCGTTTTCCAATTCAACAATACGAGTAGCCTCTGCAACTACCGTTGTAAGCTCCATTGCCTTGTATGGAAGTTCCGCATCACGACCGTTTTCGTGTATTTCCACTATTTTTCTCGCTTCTTCCAGTTTGTCATTTTCCTGATTTGACGGACATACAACTGTTTTTACGGAAAAATCTATGGAATCTAATTCAAATTCCTCTGCCTTGCCGCAAATCTGTAAAACTGCACCTGCAATAACTCTGCCCATGTGTTTTGTATGTTCGTATCCGCGTGGACAACCATCAAACGTAATCTGAAGCCCGTTGCTTTCACCCTTCTTGGGATTTGTGTTAATATGATTTACATCTCCTTGTGGTGCAAGTAAAAACATACACTTTGTATCCTCTATTGCATCCTCAATAGTTGAACATACAAACCCCGGATAATCCGCACTTATGTATTCACCGCCTATAGTATCGGGGTGAACACCAAAGTTTACTATAAATATATCCTCGGCATCTTTTCTTTCTATTTTCAAAAGCTTAACTGTTTCGTTAGGCTCTCCAAGTGCGTGGTCTATATTTGGATTACCCACACCGGGATTTGTCTGTACACTTCCATCCTTCATTCTGTATCTGCGTACAAATGATATATTTTTAACCTCACCCTGTGCGACTGAAAATTTTGATTCACACACATCTTCAAGGGCAAGTTTTGCGGCATCACGCATTTGTAGTCCTAAAAACTCCTCATATATAGGATTACCACATAAATCAGAAGCCAAGTCTTTACCAAGCATAGGTCCGGTATGGGTATGAGAACAATTTACAAAAACTGCTTCCATAGGCAGATTACAAAAATCTGCAATTACCTTTCTGTAACCATCACACTGTTTTTGAGATAACATAATTATATCTACCGCCAGAACAACAGCCTTTTTATTACCATCATCAAAAGCAACTGCCGATACATAAAGGTCATCAAGCACACCCTTTGTAAAACGCGCCTCATAATAGCCTGAAATTGGTGTCCCCAGAGGTGGCGTAATACATAGTCTTGAAAAACCCGTATTAATTTTACTCATAATATATCCTCCTAAAAGTTTTTATTCTTATTATACACGAATAAATATCAAACTTGAAGATAAATATCCA
>JAZSRE010000151.1:0-5668 GCA_045538345.1 Clostridia bacterium | reverse complement strand
TATAATTTAGTAAAATATACACCTATTTTTATAAAAATATACACCCATTTTTAATTTCGCTTTCACCCAAAATGGTAATACCATTTTCTATAAATAATTGTGCTGTAATGCCGTTTCCTTCAATGTAACCGCCGTCAAAATTGCCGTTATGTATTTTGCCCTTCCCACAGGATGGGCTTTTTTCTTTTAATATGGCATATTGGCATTTATACATTTTTGCAATCCTTAAGGCTTCCTCAGCACCTTTTTTGTATTGGCCGGTTACATCTTCGTCAATTTTGTTTAAAACTTTATCGGCTACAATTTCAGATGGGTGCCGTGGAGTGGGAAGACCACCGTATATTTCGGGGCAAAAAGGTATTAAATTATGATTTTCCATAAGCTTTATAACATCTTCATTTGGTTTGCTTTTGCCGTCATAACGGCAGGCAACACCCAAAAGGCATGCGCTTACAAGAATGTTCATTACTTTATCTCCTTTAAAATTGCTTTTGTAAATTCCCACACACGTTCTGCCGACTTTATATTTACTCTTTCCTTTGGAGTGTGTATGTCGTAAAGGTCGGGGCCGTAGGAAATGCAGTCGAGATTCTTAATTTTTGAAGAAAGTATGCCACA
This sequence comes from Clostridia bacterium, assembly GCA_045538345.1. GTDB lineage: Bacteria > Bacillota > Clostridia > Monoglobales > Firm-18 > CAZNKU01. The sequence continues at coordinate 5,050 of JAZSRE010000151.1, read as the reverse complement.
TTCCAACCCTGCGTGGATAATGTCTATAACCGGTTTTTTACCATATTGTTTTTCATAAATTTCGCACATAAGCTGGCGAAGAGGTGAATCTTTTTTATAATCCCAACCGCAGTAATCACCCTGTACGTCGCTTGTTCCATTATATTTTTTTGTAATTTCCTTTATTTTGTCGGTAAGTGCATATTTGTCCGTGTCGGAACTGCTCCTTACACAAAATGAAATGGATGCCATATTGGAAGTGGTTTTTAAAATACCCATATTAAGAGATGTCTTTACAAGCCCTTCAATATCTGTGTGCATAGCCTGTACTCCGTTTGGCATTTCTGATATTGCGTTGATTATTTTTTCTGTTGAAGCCTTATTTAAAGGCAGAATATCGCATTCAACTTTTTCAATTTCTACTTTTATATCAGGTTCGGCATCCTTGTATTTTTCAAGATTAAATTCTACCTTATCTGCTACAATAACTGCAGTGCAGGATGATGGTATTACGTTGTCGGCACTGCCGCCCTCAAGGGAAATTATGCGTACATTGCAAAGTGTGGATAAAAGTTCAACCATAAGCTTGTTTGCATTAAGACGTTTTTTGTTTATATCAATTCCTGAATGCCCGCCTTGTAAACCTTTAAGGGTTATTTTGTATATATTGCCGCAAAAAGCTTCTCTTTCAACATCAAAGTTACAGTTACAACGCAACCCGCCTGCACAGCCTGCAGTGAAAATGCCTTCTGCCTCACTGTCTATATTAAGCATTATCTTACCCTTTAACATAGAAAGGTCAATAAAGCTTGCACCCAAAAGGCCAATTTCCTCATCTACTGTAATAACTGCTTCAATTTGAGGATAATTTTCATTACTGTCTAAAAGTGCAAGTGCATATGCAACGGCTATACCGTTATCTGCCCCCAGGGTAGTGCCTTTTGCATATAAAAATTCCCCGTCATCATAAATATCCAGACCTTCTTTTGCCATATCCTTTTTACAATCTGCATCCTTTGCGCAAACCATATCCATATGGCCCTGAATTATAACCGCAGGTGCATTTTCATAACCTTTGCCAGCTTCTTTTATAATTATGACATTATTAAGCTTATCCTGGTAATATTTTAAATTTCTTTCTTTTGCGAAGTTAACAAGATAATCGCTTATTTGCTTTGTGTTTCCGCTTCCGTGAGGAATTTTTGAAAACTCTTTGAAAAAACCAAATACTTTTTCTATCATTTTTATCACCCATATAGATTATATCACCAAAAGATATTTTTTACAACTGAATACGAATATTTTTTCAAATTACGCAAAATATAACTTCAAAGGAGAATTGTATGAAAAAATTTGTTGTAAAACCAAAAATTATTTTTGATAAAAATCCGCTTACTTATTTGCGTACCCTTGACCATAAACGGTTTTTTATAGTGGCGGACCCTTTTTTAAAAGAAAATAACGGATTAGAAAGAATAGTTGAAGAAATTGGTGAGAGGGAATACAAGGTTTTTTCGGAAATAGTTCCTGACCCTCCTGCACAGATTGTTGCAAAGGGCATAGCCCAAATGCAAAGCTTTAAGCCGGACTGTGTTGTGGCAGTAGGAGGAGGCTCTGCAATAGATACTGCAAAGGCAGTTATATACTACGGAAAACTTAAGGGGGCTAAATTTATTGCCATTCCCACAACAAGCGGTACAGGGTCGGAAGTAACTGCATTTTCTGTTATAACACATACGGAAAAAGGGGTGAAATTTCCTCTTGTTTCTACGTCTCTTATCCCTGATGTTGCAATACTTGATACGGATTTTGTTAAAAGTGTGCCTTCTGCCATTGTTGCAGATACGGGTATGGACGTATTAGTACACGCAATAGAGGCCTATGTTTCCACCGCATCTAATGAATTTTCCGACGCCTTCGCAGAAAAAGCAATAAGGCTTACCTGGGAAAACCTTTACAAGTCATACTCTATGCCTGAAAATTACACTGCAAAGGATAAAATGCACAAGGCTTCTTTAATGGCAGGTCTTGCTTTTAACAGTGCATCCTTAGGTCTTAATCACGCACTTGCACATAACCTGGGGGCAAGACTTCATATTCCTCACGGCAGGGTTAATGCTGTGCTTTTACCAAGAGTTATAGAATTTAATTCTGGCGTAAAGTCTTTTTCCTGTATAGATATCAACACTTGTGCTGAAAAGTATGCACAGATTGCAAAAATTATTGGTTTTGAGGGAAACAACACAAAAATTCTTGTACGAAAGCTTGTGACGGAAACCGAAAAGCTTATAAAAAAACTTGGTTTACCCCTTGATTTTAAAGGCTGTAAAGTTAAATTGCTTGACGATGATGTTCAAAATATTGTACAAGGTACGCTTGCAGACAACTGCATAAACACCAATCCTGTTAGGGTAACAGAAGAAGATGTTGAAAATATAATAAATATTTTAAGGTGATTTTATGGAAAAGCTTTTAAGCGTAGGCATAGACATAGGCACAAGTACAACACAGCTTATTTTTTCAAATCTTACATTGAAGAATACTGCCAACTCATTTAACATACCAAAGGTGGTTATTACACAAAAGGAAATTGTGTATAAGAGCAAAATATATTTTACCCCGCTTCTTAACAGCTACACCATAAACTGTGATGGCATAAAGGAGATAATTTTAAAGGAATATGAAAATGCAGGGATAAGAAAGGAACAGATTGACACCGGTGCCGTAATTATAACGGGGGAAACTGCAAGGAAGGAAAACGCAAAAGATGTTTTGCAAACCTTAAGCGGTTTTGCAGGAGACTTTGTGGTTGCAACTGCAGGACCTGACCTGGAAAGTATTATATCGGGTAAGGGAGCAGGCGCATGTGAATATTCAAAGCTTAACAAAAAATCGGTATTAAACATTGACATAGGCGGTGGCACAAGTAACTTTGTGCTTTTTAAAAACGGTGAGGTTAAAGACACCGGTTGTATGAATGTTGGAGGACGGCTTTTGAAGGTTGATGAAAATGGTCGTATAACCTATGTTTCGCCTGTTCTTGCAAGTATTTATAATGATTTATCATTAGGTATGCTTTTGACAAAACAGAGGGCAGAGGAAATAACCGAAACTATGACAGAGGCACTTTTGCAGGGTGCAAATGTAAAAAAAAGGGATGGGCTTTTTGACCACTTTGTAACTAATAAGGGTATTTTTGAGGATTGCCATATAGACTGCATAAGCTTTTCAGGCGGTGTATCGGACATTGTTTACAACGAAAAAGACATAAAACCCTTTGAGTTTGGAGATATTGGAGTAATGCTTGGGGAAAGTATTAAAAAATCGGCTCTTACATCAAAGTACCATCTTATACAGGGTGCGGAAACCATACGGGCAACCGTTGTAGGTGCTGGAAGCCACACTACAGAAATAAGCGGTAGTACAATTACTTATTGCCAGGATGTGTTGCCACTTAAAAATTTGCCTGTGTTAAAGCTTACGGAGGATGATGAGGCTGATTTTAAAAATGCTTTTTTGAAAAAGCTTGAATGGTATGGGGACGAAAATGTGGCAATATCCTTTAAGATGGTTAAGTCGCCAAGCTTTTTTAATATATGCCAGTATGCAAAGGACATTACAGAATGTACTGAAAGTCAGCAAAACATTGTGGTTATAACTGAAAAAGATATTGCAAAGGCATTGGGCCAAAGCATACAGACTTTTACAGATAAAAACGTGGTTTGTATTGATTCTGTTGTGCTTTCCAATGGCGACTATATAGACATAGGAAAGCCTGTTGCAAATGGATTTGCAGTGCCTGTTGTAATAAAGACATTAGTATTTAATTGAGGTGATAGGATGATTTTAAGAACAAAGCTTTTTGGGAATACTTATGAATTTAAAAGCTTAAAAGAGGTTATGGCAAAGGCAAATGAGGAAAAGTCGGGTGACATTTTGGCAGGGGTGGCTGCAGAAAATGCAGAAGAAAGGGTGGCTGCAAAGGTTGTACTTTCCAACATTAAGCTTAAGGACCTTTATGAAAACCCTTCTGTGCCATACGAACAGGATGAGGTTACAAGAATTATAATTGATGATGTAAATAAGGCAATTTACAAAGAAATTAAGGACTGGACTGTAAGCCAGCTTCGAGAATGGATACTTGACATTAACACAAGCGGGGCGGATATAAGGCGTATTTCAAGGGGGCTTACTTCCGAGATGGTGGCAGCTGTTGCAAAGCTTATGTCAAATATGGACCTTGTGTACGGAGCAAAAAAAATACGTGTAACCGCACATTGTAACACCACAATTGGTGAGGAGGGTACACTTTCTGCAAGGTTGCAGCCAAACCACCCGACAGACGACCCTGATGGTATTATGGCATCGCTTTTGGAGGGGCTTTCCTTTGGTATTGGAGATGCAGTTTTGGGGCTTAACCCCGTAGACGATTCGGTGGAGAGTGTGTCAAGGGTTTTGGGCAGATTTGAAGAGGTAAAGCAAAAACACAAAATACCTACACAAACCTGTGTACTTGCCCACGTTACAACACAGATTGAGGCAATAAAACGGGGCGCTCCTGCCGACCTTATATTTCAGTCTATTGCAGGCAGTGAAAAGGGTAATACCGCCTTTGGATTTAACGCAAGCACTATTGCCGAGGCACAGCACATAGCCTTAACAGAGGGTACGGCGGAAGGACCAAATGTGCTTTACTTTGAAACGGGTCAAGGGTCCGAGCTTTCCTCTGAGGCACATTTTGATACTGACCAGGTTACAATGGAGGCAAGGTGTTATGGATTTGCAAGACATTACAAGCCATTTCTTGTAAATACGGTTGTTGGTTTTATAGGTCCTGAATATCTTTATGACGGCAGGCAGGTAAATCGTGCAGGTCTTGAGGACCATTTTATGGGCAAACTTTCGGGAATACCAATGGGATGTGATGCCTGCTACACAAATCACATGAAGGCAGACCAAAATACAATAGAGGATTTATCTGTGCTTTTGACATCGGCAGGTTGTAATTACTTTATGGGTATTCCTCACGGTGATGATGTAATGCTTAATTACCAGACAACAGGGTACCATG
>JAZSRE010000067.1:0-6000 GCA_045538345.1 Clostridia bacterium | reverse complement strand
ATAGAAGATATAGGTTCAACCGTTTTTGACTTACATTCCTTTAATAAAGATTCTGGATGTAGTGTATGGGAAATGTATGAATGGTATAATGAGGATGAACAGGATTTTGTTGGGAAATATATTCAATTTGGATCCAGCGGTTTTGGTGATTACGTTTGTTTTGATATGGAAACAAACGAGGTTGTGTTCATTGACCACGAAACCTTGGAAATTGTAAAACTTGCTGATACATTTACAGAATTTACTCATATGTTGTATGAAGATGATTATGAAGATTAATTAACAAACACACTCTACATTAATCAATGTAGAGTGTGTTTTTATGTAATTATGTAAGAGTAACAGAATAGAAAATCCAATTTGTTTTGAATATTGTTACAGCGTATATAAAAAATGGAACATAGTTTCGGTTCCGTATGATTTAAAAACCCCACAGATGTACGTCCAAGACGTTGAGAATAACTATGTTCCTGATAAAAGTATACCACAAAACGAAGGAAAAGTATATAGATATTCTTAATGAAAAGTAAAACTTTTATTGCTTTTTTTGTTATGATGTGTTAAAATTACTATCACTACACGAATACCAAAGGAGCTATAAATATGAAAAAGGTATTACTGCTTTTTACTTTGATTATGATATGTTGTGCAAATATTGTTTTTGCAGTATCAACATATATTGACCCACAATCAGGGGTGGAGCTTAATTTGCCTGATGGTTGGGAAGAAATTTATTCAGGGAAAGAAGATAGAGGTTTTAGTGCTCATTTTAAGAACAGCGATGAAACGGTAATATTTACATATTGTAGCGAAGATTACTCATTGATGGAGGGGTTATCCAAAGAGGAAGCCGAAGAACTCCGAAACGAATTCGATATGTCGGCTCTGGAATTTGATGAAATAAAAAAAGAATATGTCAAAAACGGGTTTAGTAATATTGAAAAAGTAACATTCAATGGCGTTGACTATGTCAAATATGAAGCGGAAAATATGAGGGATACCTTTAATGGACAAGAATATATTCCTGTGCAGTTAATTCATTTCAGAAATGGGTACTCATATTCTTTTTCAACCGGCAGAACAATGTATGAAGAGTATTATGATGATTTTAAATTTATAATGGAAAATGTTAAATATCCGTATTCGGATAATGTTAATATAGGCAATATAGACTTTGAAAATGATAAATCTTCTGCATTGAAATATTACAATTTGCTTTTGAAGGGTCCGGGGGTATATATTCCTGTTTTTATATTGCTTTTTTTATTTACCATTATTATTTATGGTGCATTTCCGCTGATTTTGGCGTGCACACGAAAAAAGGTTATAACCAGACTAAGATATGGCTGTTATTGCTATACAATAAATTTTTTAATAAATATTTCATCTTCTGTGATGACAGATGAGATTAATGGTTCACCCCATCTTTTTTGGACAACGATATTTTATGCTGTTGGTATCAGTATTTTAAAGCGAAGACAGGTGTTACAGGGTTATCAGCCTATAAAGGTTGAAAATGCAAAGGAAAATATGCAGGAAATCAAGATTGTTATATTTGATAAAACTTCAGGGCAAACCCGTACAGAAACAAAAATAGTTGATTTGGAAAAATTTGAGCTTGCGAAACTTATTGATAATGATACGTGCTATGCTGTTGAAGAAATCAGGGATGGCAAAAAAATACGGTCTTATTGCAACAAAACACACTGGGATAAAGAATCTGAAAAAAATATACTTATTGACTAACATTTTGAATGTATGTATAATATAATTGGAATACTTGAAAAGTATTTGCATATAATATAATTAAATACATTCACACAAAGTGTCTGTTATTCTGTTATGGTATAACAGGTGAAAAGGGAATGGGGTGAGAATCCCCTGCGATAACTGTCGGTGTATGCATCAAAGTTTTTACAACCGTTGACGAAAGTCAGTCATTGGGAAACCGAGAAGGCAGGTTGTAAAAATGCGGATATTTAAGTCTATATGGTGTAAGTCACAAGACCTGCTTTGATATTATTCCGTAAGTGCTTTTGCATAGGAATAATGTTTTCGGTCAATCCGAATTGTGTTTAATCACAGAAAAACTCAGCTGTGGTAATTTTTTAAAAATTACCGCAGTTTTTTTGTTATAAGAGAGGTTTTTATGGTTGAATTTAAGAAATATCATCCAATTGTAAATTTCATATATTTTGTGTTGGTAATAGGGTTTTCATGCTTTTTTATGCACCCTCTTTGCCTTTTAATTTCACTTGGTTGCGGTTTTTTGTATTCCGTAATGCTAAAGGGTAAAAAAGCTTTTAGGGCAAACTTTATGTATATGATACCTGTTTTTTTTATAACGGCACTTATAAATCCGCTTTTTAACCATAAGGGAATTACGGTTTTGTGCTATTTGCCAAGCGGAAATCCCCTTACACTTGAATCAATAATTTACGGGCTTTTTACTGCTACAATGCTTGTGGGGGTTATGTGTCATTTTTACTGCTACACGGAAATTATGACAAGTGATAAGTTTATGTATCTTTTTGGCAAAATCATTCCTTCAATGTCCCTTATAATTTCTATGACACTTCGGTTTGTGCCAAGGTTTTTAGCTCAGTTTAAGGTGGTTTTAAATGCCCAAAAGTGTATGGGCAGGGATGTAAGCGGGGGAAGTTTGATAAAACGCATTAAAAATGCCCTTAATATATTGTCCATTATGACTACCTGGGCTTTGGAAAATGCCGTAGACACCGCCGACAGTATGAAGGCGCGAGGTTATGGTATGAGGGGCAGAACTGCCTTTTCCATATATAATTTTGATAAGCGTGATGCTAAAGCACTTATTTATATTTTGCTTTTTGGTGCATATACATTTGCAGGTTATTTAGCGGGGGGAATGTACTTCAGTTATTTCCCGTCTGTAAAGCAAGCAAGCTTTACACTGTTTGATACAAGCGTATATGTTGCATATTTTATGCTTTGTATATGCCCTGTTGTAATTGAATTTCGGGAGGTGATAAAATGGAAAGCTTTAAGGTCGAAAATGTAAGCTTTACTTATCCAAATAAGGATGTAAAGGCACTTTCAAATATAAATTTAACTGTAAATCAAGGTGAATTTGTGTTGATTTGCGGAAGGTCAGGTTGCGGAAAAACCACACTTTTAAGGCTTTTAAAATCATCTTTATCACCTTTTGGCGAAATGGAAGGAAGGGTGTGTTTTAAACAAAAGGATTTGTCCTTGTGTAATGAACTTCAGCAGGCATCTGAAATTGGCTTTGTAATGCAAAATCCCGATAATCAGGTTGTAACAGACAAAGTATGGCACGAGCTTGCCTTTGGTCTTGAAAGCCTTGGTCTTAAAACAGCTGAAATAAGGGCAAGAGTTTCGGAAATGGCGTCTTTTTTCGGCATACAAAATTGGTTTTATAAAAATGTGGACGAACTTTCAGGCGGGCAAAAACAACTTTTAAACCTTGCGTCAGTTATGGTTATGCAACCCTCCGTTTTAATACTTGACGAGCCTACAAGCCAGCTTGACCCTATTGCATCACAGGAATTTTTAAAAACACTTGAAAAAATCAACCGAGAGCTTGGCACAACCATAATTTTAACGGAACACCGCCTTGAGGATGCCTTTGCAGTGGCAGACCGTGTAATAGTTATGGAGGCTGGCGAAATTGTTGCCGACGCACCGCCAAAAGAGGTGGCAGTAACTTTAAAGGCTTTAAACCATCCAATGTATACGGCTTTGCCTACACCTGTGCGTGTTTTTGGCGAAGTTTCAAATTCGTATGAATGTCCCTTAACAGTAAGGGAAGGCAGAGTTTGGCTTGAAGAATTTGCAAAAACCAACACCTTAAAACCCGAGGCAATTCCAAAGGACAAGCCTCAGGCTGAAGAAAATACCGTAATTGAAATGCGTGACGTGTGGTTTAGGTACGATAAAAATTTACCTGATGTTGTAAAGGGTTTTAACTTAACAGTCAAGAAAGGCGAGCTTTTTGCCCTTGTAGGTGGCAACGGCACAGGCAAAACCACCGCACTTTCAATTATGTCAGGTCTTTTAAACCCATACAGAGGTAAAGTCTTTATAAAAGGACAGGAAGTTTGTAAAATTAAAGATTTGTATAATGGGGTTTTGGGCGTGCTTCCCCAAAATCCTCAAAGTATTTTTTTAAAAAACACAGTTTATCTTGACCTTTTGGAAATTTTGGAAGGAAAAAATCTTTCAAAGGAAGAAAAGGAACAAAAGATACAAAATGTTGCAAAGCTTTGCAACATTGAAGATGTTTTAAGTTCCCACCCCTACGACCTTTCAGGCGGTGAGCAACAAAGGTCCGCACTTGCAAAGGTGCTTTTATGTGAGCCTGAAATTTTACTTTTGGACGAGCCTACAAAGGGGATGGATGCACATTTTAAAGAGGAATTTGCAGACATTCTTTTAAGCTTGAAGGCAAATGGGGTAACAATTTTGATGGTTTCCCACGATATTGAATTTTGTGCACAATATGCTCAAAAATGTGCCCTTGTATTTGACGGAGGCATAACCTCAATGGGTACACCGCGTGAATTTTTTATGGGCAAAAGCTTTTATACCACGTCTGCAAACCGTATGGCAAGAACAACCCTTCCAAATGCAGTTCTTTCAGATGACATAATCCTTGCCTGCGGTGGAACTGTTAAAAACAATTTACAACCACCAAAAAGTCTTTATAAAAAGGCAGATAAAAAAGTGGATGATGTAAAGGTTATAAAAGAAAAAACCAAGCCTTCAAAAACAACTGTAATTTCATCTCTTATAATTTTGTTTTTAATACCTCTTACAATTTATGCAGGGGTAATTTTTGGGGATAGAAAGTACTACTTTACAAGCCTTTTAATTTTGCTTGAGGCTATGGTGCCGTTTTTTATGTTGTTTGAATCGAGAAAGCCCAAGGCAAGAGAACTTGTTGTAATAAGCGTTTTGTGTGCCCTTGGGGTAGCGGGGAGAATGGCGTTTTTTATGCTCCCTCAGTTTAAACCCGTAGTTGCGCTTGTAATAATTGCAGGCGTGTGCTTGGGGTGTGAAACAGGCTTTCTGACAGGTGCGGTTACAGGCTTTGTTTCAAACTTTTTCTTTGGCCACGGCCCCTGGACGCCCTGGCAGATGTTTGCCTTTGGGGTTATAGGCTTTCTTGGAGGAATACTCTTTAAAAAAGACGTTGTTCCAAAGTCAAAAACTGCCCTTTGCATATATGGCTTTTTGTCAACTCTTGTAATATACGGCGGTATAGTAAACCCCTCATCTGTTGTAATGTGGCAAAATGATATTACATGGAAAATGCTTGTAGCTTCCTGGACAGTAGGCTTGCCATTTGACCTTGTGCACGCGTCTTCAACCGCCATTTTCCTTTGGTTTATATCAAAACCAATGATAGAAAAGCTTGACAGAATTAAAATTAAATATGGGCTTATCAGCCGTTAAAATTTTAGCAATTGAAGTAAAAGAGATAATATTACGTCAGGTAATATTATCTCTTTTTTTGGCGGAGATGAGACGATTTGAACGCCCGCGCCGGGGTTACCGACCCACCGCATTTCGAGCTGTTAGACAGTGTTTTTAGATAGAGTAAATAAGCGGAAGTTAAAGGAACTTAAAAAGCGATAAAAACCGCATAAAAGAAGAACCCCACCCAACATCGCAATCACAGATTGCGGTTGGGTCCCGGGAACCTTGATACTCTCTACGCTCGTATGCACGGCTTTGAGGGGTTAAAATCCTTCAAAGCCTTTACTGCTCTAACGATTTTCGTATTGCCGCTTTTTGATGCATTTTTTGGATTTTCGCTAGAAAAGTGCTAGAAAAATGTTAGATAAAATATATGAAACAATAAAACAGTTTTGCAGAATAACTTTACCTTAAAAAGAAACAATAAATAAGGGTAAATTTTCTTAATATATTGACAATTCCCTTAATATGTGATAATATTTAAGGGAAAGAAAGGAGGTTAAGGGCATGAGAATGTTTAAT
>JAZSRE010000008.1:0-6414 GCA_045538345.1 Clostridia bacterium | reverse complement strand
AAATTGCAGGATATTGTCAACTAATATATTTTCACAAATTTCAACACTTTTTATAGGTCAAAATCATATTAAGGCAATTCATTGGGATAAAGCCCCGCCATACAATTTAAAAATCTTCCAAAACAAATTCCACAAAGCATTCGGGGCGGTGGAAATCGGGCTCATCTGCCTTAATCGGTGCGTAAGAAACATAGTGTTCAAATTTAGTATCTACGCCAATTTTATAAAGATTTGCATACATAGTTTTTGTATAACTTCCGAAAATACTTTCTATGAATGAAAAGGGCACAAAGTACTGCAAAATCCAGTTACCCTCTTCAACATAAGTTTCAACGCAAAAATCTTTTTTATCCACCTTTGGTTTTACAGAATCAAACCTGCCCGTTCTTACGGCACAGTACATTGTACCAAAGGCGTTATATTCAAAGTTTAAATAACGAGGGTCATTTTCATTTGGGCGGAAGAAAAATTCCATACAGCTGTCGTCTGAAACAGGGCCGTTTTGCTTAGTGCATCTTGCAAGTAAATCTTGCTCATCAGTTTGCATCTGCACCCACATACCACTTTCGTTATATAATATTTTTGCAGTTGTTTTAGGTGCGTATGAAAATTCCTTCCAATTTATCACAGCTATATCTGCAACATTTGCCTTTTCCCACTCTTTATCAAATAAATCAAGCTTTATTTTTTCCGTTTTTTTAATAACGTACATTTTGCATCTCTCCTTTTTTAAAGTATACCACTTATTATTCATTTTAGCAAATAAAAAGGCGGTTTCCCATTTGAAAAACCGCCAAAATATCTTATTTAATTTCAGGCAAGCTTGCAGCCGCAACAGACTGTCCAACCCTTCTTGAACTTTCGTCAGGAATGTGAAGGTGAATTTTATCGGCAAGTTCAGGGAATTCCTTATTAAGAACTTCATTTGCTCTTTCAAGCAAAATTACACCGCCTTCACCTGATGTAACCCTGCCCATAATAAGAACGTGCTTAATATCATAAAATTCAGTATAAAATGCAATAGCATAACCAAAATATGCACCGATAGTATCATAAATAGCCTTTGCTCTTTCGTCGCCCTGTTCCATAAGCTTTTGAACAACCTTAAGCTTTTCAGCAGGGGAAAGTTTCTCATCAAGCTCAATGCCCGCAAAAGGTGCAAGCTTAATTACACCGTCCTGAGAAAAATATTTAACACCGCAACCATAGTCCCCTGACCATTCGTCCACCATAGCGTCCTTTGAAAAGTCAACAGGTACAAAGGCAAGCTCGTTAAGCCAACCTGTAATGTTGCCCTGCGGGTCAACATAACCGCCTGCTTCGGAAGTACCCATAGCAACACCCAAAACAGCGTTGTCATTAAGGTCCATAGCCCCTGCAAGTGCAGTTACATCACCGTCATTTGCAACTTCAATGGGAATATTTTCCCCAATTTCCTTTGCAACATCAATATACATATTTTTAACTTTTTTGTCAAATTCATCGTCGCTTACCTTTAAAAACAGTGAAGCCACCATAATTCTGTTGTCTACATAAACACCCGCACTTGAAACACCAATAGCATCAACCCTTGGCATATGTGATGCGGCAGTTTTCATAGCATCTAAAATACCCTGGTAGTGATAATCGGGGTCGGGATTGATTTTAGGGAACCATACAACCTCTTCAGAATATACGCTTTTACCGTCTACAACGGCACTTACCTTTCTGTCACTGCCACCTGCGTCAAAGCCAATTCTGCAACCGTCAAGATGTCTTCCGATAGGTGCAGCTGCCGACTTATCCTCTGGTGCATCACAAAGGTCGCAAACAATAACCTCAAAAGGCTTTTCGTAAACTCTTTCCATAAACTGTACGTCAAATTCACGAAGTCCGCCAACCTTGTAGGCATCTTTTATTTTTTCACCAACCACATCACTGCCTGCAATGTAAATTTTATAACCGCCTGCAACCCATAAAAGAGCCTTAGCCATACGCTCAACAAATTCAAAATTTTCTGCGTCGTGGCCTGTTGCGTCCTTAAAAATTCTTGTTTTGTATGTAACGGTGTAGCCCTTGTTTCTCTCAACAGCTATAATTATATCCTGTCCCTCATCCTTTGTAGCCTCACGCATTTCTCTGCAAATCAAAGATAATGGCTGAAAATTCGGGTCTAACTTTGCATTTACCTTAAGCTTCATATTTAATTTCTCCTTTTTTAATTGTCTTTAATACGTCAAATTCATTGTTAAGTATAACAATATCTGCTTCCTTACCAACCTCAATTGAGCCTTTTTTATCCTGAACACCAATTGCAACAGCAGGGTTTAAGGAAGCACAGTTAACACATTCCCAAAGAGGAATTGCAGAATTTTTATAAACATTCCATATACCCTTGTTAAGCTTTAAAACACTGCCTGCAACTGTTCCGTCCTCAAGACGGCACACAATGTCGCGGTACACAATTTTATTTCCGCCCAAAGTATATTCACCGTAAGGCAAACCGCCTGCAGGCAAACAGTCTGTTATAAAGCAAAGGTTTCTGCCCTTCATTTTATACACCATATCATAAAGTGCAGGTGATACATGAAATGCATCTACAATAAGTTCGCAACTTACATCAGAATTTAATACAGCAGTTACAACCCCCGGTGCACGGTGTGCAAGTGGGGTCATGGCATTAAAAAGATGAGTTGCATGCCTAACACCGTTTGCTATACTTGCCATAGCAGTATCATAATCTGCAGAGGTGTGTCCCAAAGACATAACAACATCAGTTTCTTTGCGGATTTTTCTTACTGCATCAAAGTTTTCGGTGTCTTCTTCAGGGGCAAGTGAAATAATCTTTATAACATCAGCATATTCCTTTACAAAATCAGCATCAGGTACAAGGATATACTTAGGGTCCTGAGCACCCTTTTTAGATTCGCTTATAAAAGGCCCTTCAGCATGAGCACCCAAAATTTCACTGCCGTCCCAGTTTTTACTTTCTTCTTTTAAAGCTCTCAAAACATCAAGAGATTTTTTAATAACCTTCATGTCCACCGTCATAGTGGTAGGCAAATATGAAGTTACACCATTTTCAATAATACCTTTGGAAATTGTTCTTATACTTTCCTCTTCACCGTCGCAAACATCTTTTCCAAGGTAGCCGTGAATATGCAGGTCAATAAAACCGGGTGTAACATAACCACCCTTTGCATCAATAACTTCACATCCGTAAGGAAGCTTACCGCAAGGTACAATACCTTCAATTACGTCCGAATACAACAAGGCACTGTTTTCAACAATTCTGTCCTTTAAAACAATTTTACCGTTTATAATAGCCTTCATAATAAAACCTCGCTTCCATTTTTCCTTTATATTTAAAGTATAACACATATTTTTCACCAAAACAATATAAAAATAGATATTTTTTCTTATAAATTAGATAATTTTATGCAAATTCTTTAATTTTATCTATTGTCCAAAAACAAAAAAGACACAAGGAAAAATCCTTATGTCTTTATTAAAGTTTATTTTGGCACCCTGCGGTATGCCTTAGACGGAAAAAAGAAGAAATTGAAAAATTTAAACTTTAAAGCAAATTTCCCAATAAGCACGGGAAATAAAAGTCCGCAGACAGTTGCCGCAATAATATGTACCCACCACTGGCAAACATTAATGCGAAGAAGCATAATCCTTACCCCTGCGGTAAATATGGTATGAAGCAGATAAATCTGAAAAGAATATTTGTTTACAAAGTCTAAAAATACTGCCACACCCCTCACCTTCTGCAAAAGGGAAATAAACATAATGCTTGCCAAAATACCAAAAAGCAACATAACTTCCTTTACAAAAGATGCTTCAATTATATCAAGCAAAACAAAAACAACCCCAACTGCCGTATGGACAACCACAACCGCACATTTTGCAAAGTCAGGCATCCTTGTAAGCTTGTTAAAATCCACAAATGTACCTGTTCCAAAGGCAAGTGCAGAATAAAAAACTATACTCATACTGCCAAGAGAAATACCAAAAACAGGCGCTACATACCCAATTACCAAAACTGCAAGGGTAATTTGCCAGTTATTAAGAAATCCCCACAAGGCGGTATATATGCAAAATAAAAAGAACAAGGCATACAAAAACCAATATTGTGCAACAGGTGTTTTCCATATATAAAAAATGTCCGAAACTGAAAAACCCGTGTTTACCCCGCCAACCAGACTGTTTATAATAATATAGATAGCTGAAAAAGCTATGTATGGAATACCAAGATTATAAAGCTTATACAAAATAAATGCTCTTTTGGTCTTTTTGCCCTTCCATTCTCCCGTAACCTTGTAAACAACACCGCTTAAAAACAGAAAAAGTGCAATATGAAAAGACCATATAAACTTTTCCATACCCCAAAAAAACTTTGGAATGTCAATGCCTGCAAGCCTTATTCCCATAATAATATGGCCAAACAAAACCAAAAAGCACGCATATCCCTTAAGCCTGTCAACAAGCACGTTTCTTTCCATACTATTCCTCCGAAAAACCTTCATTTCCAAATACTTTTTCAAGTTGTGAAACAGACATTGGTCTGTAATAGTAAAAACCTTGAAGAAAATCTGTTCCCGCTTTTATGGCAGCCTCTTCCTGCTCCTTTGTTTCCACCCCTTCACACAGGGTTTTAAAACCAATATCCGACGCGGTGCGGATAATATTTTTAAGTATTATAAAGCCCGTATCCGTAACGGAATTTTGAGTTATTGCCTTATCAATTTTAACAATAGAAATATCAAGGTTCTGCAAATCCCCAAAGGTTGTATATCCACTGCCAAAATCATCAAGCAAAACAGAAATGCCTTTTTCTTTTAAAGCCGACAAATTATCTACCATTTGCTTTTTAGCTTCACCTGTTATATTTTTATCTTCTAAAATTTCAACAGCAAGGCAGGAAAATTTAAGGTCATACTTTTTAGCAATAGCAATTATTTTTTCTGCAAACTCAGGTTCACTTAATGTAGAGCGTGAAAAATTAATAGTGTATTTATAAGGTTCTCTCTTTTTTTTGTCATTGGAAATCCATTTACAGTTTTTTTCAAAAATGTAGTAGTCAAATTTTTCATTAGCTCCAACAGAATCCACAGCCGACAAAAAACTTCCCGGGGTCAAAATCCCGTCGTTTTCGGAATTCAGCCGTGATAAAACCTCAGCGCCTATTATCTTCTTTGTTTTTGCATCCAAAACAGGCTGATATTCAAGAAAAAACTTATTATTGTCAATTTCCTTTTCTATGCTGTTTTCTATCTTAATCTTTTTTTCAAGGGCTTTGCCTCTTGTAATATCCCACTGTGCGTATGAAATGTTTTGGTTTTTTGCAAGCAAATAGGCTTGTTTTGCACGGCATATTGCATCATCCAAAGATACATTGCCAAGTACAAAATAAGCACCAATTTTAACATCAACCCCATTAACCGCCCCGTGTTTTACAAGGCATTTATTAAGCTCACTAAAAAACGCCTCTGTATTTTTTTGTGCAGTTTCCATATTCCATTTTGAAAAAATCACAAAGTTTTTTTCCTCGTATACGGCAATGTTACAATCATCATCCGAGAAAAAGCCAAGCAAAATGCTCTTTATTTCAGCAAGTACATTGTTTGTTTTCTGTGCGGAATACAAACTGCGGAAACTATCCAAAGAAACCTTAGCATACAAAATACATCTGTCCTCTTTGGCTTTTCCCGATTTTTCATAAATCCCTTCCAGTTTGCCTATGGTTACAAAGTCCTTTTCCTCACTGCCTTTTGCAGTTTTTGCACCTTTTACCGCAAAAAATATGCCAACAGCAGTAAGAATAACAAAACATAAAATTAAAATAGTTATAATTATAAGAGGATATTCAAAAATTTCCATACATAAATTCTCCCATATTTTCAATTTGAAAATGTAGGAAATTCCAAAGCACCGCCCGTATATTTAAGGCCTATTTTTTCTGCACTTTCAATGCATTTTCTCCCATCATTACGCGCTCTTTTTTTACGGCTTTGAAACTCCTTTGCAACAAAGGGTATTCCAAACAAAACCATAGCCCTCAAAAGCTTTAACTTTGAAATACCGTTTCTTTTATATTCTGCCAAAATTTCAAACATGGCATATTTCAAAGCATCAGGCTTTAAGGCTTTTGTTTTGTTGTTAACTGCCCTTAACCATTTGTAAAAATCGCAAAACTTATTTACATCCATATTTTTCCTGAAATAAATTCCGTTTATATAAAAATCTTCTCTTTCACTGTCCATACTCTCAAGAAGCTTGCCAAAATACTTTTTCGCAATGGCAACAACTTCACCCTGTTGCTTACTTAGAGTTGTTTTTGTAATTTGCTTATCATGAAGCCTGTATATCATAAGGTATTCAGGCACAATTTCAATGTTGTACCCCTCCGTAACAAACCTTGTCCAAAGC
>JAZSRE010000082.1:0-3955 GCA_045538345.1 Clostridia bacterium | reverse complement strand
AGATATCCCTCGAGAAAATAAACGACCTGTTTGCCTCCATTGCTCAGAGCCACACTCTCTACCTGCCGGTCGACAAGGCAAGCGGCGCGGAATATGACAAGTGGCAGGAGGGCGCACAGCTCTCCGACGCTCTCAACACTGTAAGAAGCCCTAAGGATTTCTTCTTCCCACAGATGGAAAACCTTATGGAATTTAAAACAGAAGGTAAAAATATTGAAGTTATAGACACAAGAAGCGAAACTGAAGATTTTGTTATTTTCGGTGTTCGTGCCTGTGATGTAAAAAGCTTTGAGGTTTTAGACAGAGTTTTTCTTTCAGAACCTGTTGACAGTTATTATGCTTCAAGACGCGAAAAAGGCGTTATTGTGTCCACTGCTTGTACTAAACCTGCCGAAACATGTTTTTGTAAAACATTCGGCATTTCTCCCGAAATGCCTGAAGGTGATATTTCAACATGGAAGACTGAAAATGAAATATTTTTCAAAGCCAATACTCCAAAAGGCGAGGCACTTTTAGAAAAAATTGCATCACTTACTGAAGAATGTGATGAAACAATAGTAAATGAACAGAAAGAAAAAATTTCTGCCATTATGAACAAACTTCCGCTTAAAGACCTTAATACAGATGCTTTTGGCGGTGGAAAAACAAATGAATTTTTCAATAATCCTGCATGGGACGAACTTTCACAAAGTTGCCTTGGATGCGGAACCTGTACTTTTGTTTGTCCTACATGTCAGTGTTATGACATCAAGGATTTTAACACAGGTAACGGTGTTATAAGATTTAGATGTTGGGATTCTTGTATGTATTCTAATTTTACAAAAATGGCTCACGGAAACAACAGACTTACTCAGAAGGAACGCTTCCGTCAGAGATTTATGCACAAGCTTGTGTACTATCCTGAAAATAATGATGGATTATTCAGCTGCGTAGGTTGTGGAAGATGTCTTTCAAAGTGTCCTATTTCTATGAACATTGTTAAAGTAATGAAAAAGATTGGAGGTGTTGATGCGTGAGTACAAAAGAAGAAACTTTAATTCCTAAAGTTGGCGTTATAACTGATGTCCGTATTGACACACCTGATATTAAAACTTTCAGAGTTGTAACACCAGACGGAAAAAAAGCTTTTGATCACAGACCAGGTCAGTGTGCAATGCTTTCTATTCCTGGTGTGGGAGAAGCGATGTTTTCTATTACATCTTCTCCAACAAATGAAGAATATATGGAATTTTCAATTAAAAAGTGCGGATGTGTAACCGAATGGTTGCATCAGGCTGAAGTTGGTCAGCAGATAACAATCAGAGGGCCTTACGGTAATCCATTCCCTGTTGATGATGTATTTGCAGGAAAAAATCTTTTGTTTATTGCAGGTGGTGTTGGTCTTGCACCTCTTCGTTCTGTTATCAATTACTGCAGACACTATCGTGACCGTTACGGCGATATAGATATTGTTTATGGTTCAAGAAGTAAGGACGATTTGCTTGACTATAAGGAAATTATTGAAGAATGGTCAACAGATGCAGGTGTAAATGTTCATCTTACAATAGATAATGCACAGGAAGGATGGGACGGACACGTAGGTTTTGTTCCAACTTACGTTAAGGAACTTGGTTTTGACACAAACAAAACAGCTGTTCTTTGCGGACCTCCTATTATGATTAAATTTACACTAGATGGACTTTGCGAACTTGGTTTTGATAAAACACAGATATACACAACACTTGAACTTAGAATGAAGTGTGGGGTTGGCAAATGCGGAAGATGTAATGTTGGCTCTAAATATGTGTGTAAAGATGGCCCGGTATTCAGATGCGATGAGCTTGAAGAACTTCCGAGTGAGTATTAAAGGAGAGGTAGTATGGAAAAATTAGTTAATATATTTCTTTTCGGCAAAAAATATGAAGTGCCTGAAAATTTAACAATTATGACCGCTATGGAATATGCCGGGTATCAGTTGGTACGTGGTTGCGGTTGTCGTAATGGCTTTTGCGGTGCATGTGCAACAATTTACCGCATAAAGGGTGACAAGGAGCTTAAAGCTTGTCTTGCTTGTCAGACTAAGGTTGAGGATAATATGTATATTGCAACTCTACCTTTCTTCCCTCTTGTAAAAGAAGGTTATGACATTGAAAATATTCCTGTAAACGAATCTGTTATGATGCAGCTTTATCCTGAAATTTATGCTTGTATAGGATGTAATGCTTGTACAAAGGCTTGTACTCAGGAACTTAATGTTATGCAGTATATCGCTTATGCTCAGCGTGGCGAATTTGAAAAATGTGCAGAGGAATCATTTGACTGCGTAATGTGTGGTGTATGTTCTTCAAGGTGTCCTGCGGGAATTTCTCATCCTCAGGTTGCAATGCTTGCAAGAAGAATTAATGGTAAATATTTGGCTCCCGGATGCGGTCATCTTGAAGATCGTGTTAAGGAAATTGAAAACGGTGATTTTAAAGAACTTATCGAAGCTCTTATGGATAAGCCTATCGAAGAGATGAAGGAACTTTACAACACTCGTGAAATAGAAAAGTAAGGAGGAAAAGAATATGTATTCGGAAAATTTTCAGAAATCAATTGCTGCAGTTGAAGCAGCAAGAGAAAAAAATATAGCTTTAGAGCCGGATCGTATGACTGCTAAGCAGAAGGAAGATTTGCTTGCGGCTTTTCATCCGGACTACAAGCAGGACGAATTTGATGTACTAAAAATTGGTCCAAATAAGGGTGAAAAGGTTCCAACAGAACTTGCTGAAATTTTACAGGCACACAGCCGTATTACAGCAGACAGTGTTGACCTTGAAAATCCTGATTACGAAACAGATGTTTTGATTATCGGTGGTGGCGGAGCAGGTACATCTGCAGCAATCGAGGCTCACGAAGCAGGCGCAAATGTTATGATTGTTACAAAGCTTAGAATGGGTGACGCTAACACAATGATGGCAGAAGGTGGTATCCAAGCTGCCGATAAGCCAAACGATTCACCTGCAATTCATTTTGTAGATGCTTTCGGTGGAGGACATTTTGCTGCTAAAAAAGAACTTTTGTCTAAACTTGTTTGTGATGCTCCTGAAGCTATTTTGTGGCTTTCTAACTTGGGCGTTGAGTTTGATAAGGAAGCAGACGGCACAATGGTAACAACACATGGTGGTGGTACTTCAAGAAAGAGAATGCACGCTGCAAAGGACTATTCAGGTGCTGAAATTATGAGAACTCTTCGTGATGAAGTGTTAAACAGAGGCATTCCAGTTGTTGACTTTACTTCTGCTATTGAACTTATTCTTGATGAAAACGGAAATGCAGCAGGTGCTGTTCTTATGAATATGGAAACAAAAGAACTTCTTGTTGCTAAGGCAAAGTCAGTTATTATTGCAACAGGTGGTGCAGGACGTATGCATTATCAGGGCTTCCCTACATCAAACCATTATGGTGCAACTGCAGACGGTCTTGTATTGGGTTACAGAGCAGGTGCAAAGCTTTTATATGCTGAAACTTTGCAGTATCACCCAACAGGTGTTGCATATCCTGAACAGATTTTCGGTGCTCTTGTTACTGAAAAGGTTCGTTCTTTGGGTGCTAAGCTTATAAATGTAAATGGTGAAGCATTTATGCATCCACTTGAAACTCGTGACGTTTCTGCTGCTTCTATTATCCGTGAATGTTCTGAAAGAGATAACGGCGTAGATACAGGAAACGGCAAGGGAGTATGGCTTGATACACCAATGATTGAAAAAATCGGCGGTGAAGGTACTATTATGAAGAGAATTCCTGCTATGTGGAGAATGTTTGCTAAGTATGGTATTGATATTCGTAAAGAACCTATCTTGGTTTATCCTACACTTCATTACCAGAACGGTGGACTTGACATTACTGCTGATTGTATGACAACAAACATTGAAAACTTGTTTGTAGCAGGTGAGGCTGTTGGTGGAATTCACGGTAAAAACAGACTTATGGGTAA
>JAZSRE010000104.1:0-3335 GCA_045538345.1 Clostridia bacterium | reverse complement strand
TGCTCCACTCAACACCACTTTCCCACTGTTTGTAAACGGCACTTCCGTCTTTTTCATCAGCAGGAACATAAAGCTTTGCAGATTTTGCAATTTCTTCAAAAACAGAATATATTTTATCAAGAGAACATTTACGCATCAATATCCCTCCTGTCAAACACTTCACCGGGTTCAATATCCTCAGTAGTGTAATTTACAAGCGGAGCTCGTGAGCCAACTTCAGCCCCTGCCTGATATTCACCGTAAAACTCATTAATATCTTTTATGAATTTACGGTTCAAAAGATGAAGAGGAATATTCTGAGGGCATACTCTTGAACATTCTCCACAGTCAGTACAACGTCCTGCCACGTGGAATGCTCTTATAATATGGAACATTTTTTCTTCAAAGCTATTAGCAGGAGCCTTATTTTCAACACCTGATGCAGGGTTATCAAATACACAATTTTCACAAGTGCATGCAGGGCAGGCATCGCGGCAAGCATTACAACGAATGCAACGTGAAAGCTCATTCTGCCAGAAAGCAAATCTCTCATCAGGAGTCATAGCCTCAAGCTTTGCAACCTCATCAAATCTTGCAGATTCAATAACTTCGCCTTCTTCACCCAAAAGTTCGTCAAAAGCTACGTGCTTTTTACTCTTACAGTTTACACAACGTTCCAAAAGAACATCCTTTGCAGAAATTACAACAGGTTTATCATCATAAATAGTTGTAACCAACAAGTTTTCACCATCAGCATCAACTGCACTAATACCTTCACCGGCAATTGCCTTTACCTTTGATACATCAACCATACCTTCACAAGGAATGCCGACTGCATATACCTTTTCACGGTCAAATCTGTGTTCGGTCAAAAGCTGATTAAAGCTATATGTATCACAAGGTTTTAAGAAGACAAGGATTTTACCATCATACCTGTCAGTTTTAGAAACCAAATATTTTGAGAAGTTTACTCCGCAAAAATCATTCCAGATAAAATTATTCTTCAAATCTTCTTCAGTTTTGAACAAAACAGGTGTTACATCATAACCAAATTCACCTTTGCACCAACCCAAAACTGCAGTAACAGTACCATTATTAAGCAGAGAAACTGCTTTGTCTATTAACTGATTTTGTGTTATCTTTTGCATCGCAGATCCTCCAATCTCTTATTTTCTCCAAGTGCTGTTACCTTTTCAACAAAATCATTCATTGTAGCAGCAAATTTTGCACCTTCAGCTGCAGAAACCCATTCCACACGGGTACGTTCTTTTTCAATACCAAGAAAATCAAGCATAGAAAACAACGCTGCCATTCTTCTGCGTGTAAAGTAGTTACCAGATGTATAATGACAGTCACCTGGGTGGCAACCGCATATAATAACACCGTCCGCACCTCTCTGGAAAGCACGAAGAATAAACATAGGGTTAACGCGGCAAGAACAAGGTACGCGTATAATCTTTACATCTGCCGGGTAATTAAGACGGTTGTTTCCCGCAAGGTCTGCACCGGCATAAGAACACCAGTTGCAGCAAAAAGCAACAATTAATGGTTTACGTTCGTTCATTTGCATATTGCGTCCACCTCCGCCATAATTTGATTATTTGCAAATCCGTTAAGGTCCATAGCTCCCGACGGACAAGCAACTGTGCAAGCACCACAACCCTGACAAACAGCAGGATTAACAGATGCAACTCGTCTTATTTTTGTTGTTCTGTCTGGCATACGGAATTCTTTTTCTTCATAAGTAATAGCACCGTAAGGGCATACCCTTTCACAAGTAGAACAACCGTTACACATAAGTTCATTTGAACGTGCAACACAAGGGTTACCTGTCAATTTATCCTTAGCAAGTAGACCAATAACCTTAGATGCGGCAGCACCTGCCTGAGAAACTGTTTCAGGAATATCCTTAGGACCCTGACAAGCCCCTGATAGGAATACACCTGCAGTTGGGCTTTCTACCGGTCTTAGCTTTGGATGAGCTTCTGTGAAGAAATCATTTGTATCCATACTTGCTGTAAGCATTGTAGCAAGAGGACGTGCTGACTTATCAGGCTCAATAGCAGCTGCAAGTACAACAAGGTCTGCATCAATATGAAGCTGCTTATTATCAATAAGGTCAGATGCCTGAACTTTTAGTTTATCACCTTCAGGTGTAACCTTACCTACCATACCTTTTACATATTTAACGCCATATTCTTCAACGGCACGACGATAAAATTCGTCAAAGTTTTTACCCGGAGTTCTTACATCTATATAGAAAACATAAACTTCTGTATCCGGATATTTATCGCGTACAAGCATTGCATGTTTTGCAGTATACATACAGCAAATCTTTGAGCAATACTCCTTACCTTTTTCCGCACAAGCCTCACATCTTGAACCTACACACTGAACAAATACAATAGTTTTTGGTGACTTACCGTCTGATGGACGTTCCAAATGGCCTGCAGTAGGACCTGCAGCATTTGTAAGACGTTCAAATTCCAAGGATGTAATAACGTCTTTGGACTGGTTATAAGCAAATTCATCAAATTTATCCATACTAATTGGGTTAAAGCCCGTTGCTACAACGATAGCACCATATTTTTCGTTAATATATTCATCTTTTTGAGTATAGTCAATAGCTCCTGCAGCACAAACTTTTGAACAAACACCGCATTTCCCGTTTTTAAGCATATTACAAGAATTTGGGTCAATTGTTGCAACCTTTGGAACTGCCTGTGCAAAAGGAATGTATATTGCACTGCGGTTGTCCATACCAAGGTTAAATTCGTTAGGAACCTTCTTCATAGGACACTTTTCTACACAAGCACCGCAACCTGTACATATATCCTCTTTTACATAACGTGCATTTTTCTTAATAGTTACGTCAAAATTACCTACAAACCCCTTAATTTCTGATACTTCGCTGTAAGAGAAAATACGGATTTTTTCATTTTGAGCAACATCAACCATTTTAGGTGTCAAAATACAAGCCGCACAGTCAAGGGTGGGAAAAGTCTTATCAAGCTGAGCCATTTTACCGCCGATGGTAGGCTTCTTCTCAACGATGTCAACCTCAAAACCCGCGTCGGCTATATCAAGTGCCGTCTGGATACCCGCAATGCCGCCGCCGATAACCAAGGCGCGCTTGGTAACGGGCGACTGACCGGGGGTAAGAGGTGCGTTCAAATTAACCTTTGCTACCGCCGCCTTGCCCAAAATGATTGCTTTTTCGGTGCCCAAAGCCATATCCTTATGTACCCAGGAACACTGCTCGCGGATATTGGCAATCTCAACCATATAGGGGTTGAGTCCCGCAGCTGCCGCCGTCTTGCGGAAGGTAGCTTCATGCATACGGGGAGAGCAAGAGC